>JADHNQ010000012.1 GCA_016779425.1 Pseudomonadales bacterium
GTCATTGTGCACAGCCGCCAGGCTAGGCCAGATTCACCGCACCTGCAAAAGCTCGCGGAGCGCCTGCGCGCCCAACACGCGGTTTTTCAAACACCCGATGAAGCCCAATGCAAAGCGTTGGCAGAAGCCGTAAAGGGTCGGCCCGAGGCCGGACAAGTTCAGCAGCTGATACGTTCCTTGGGCGTGACCGTCGAATACGACGAGGCGGCGAATCTTGCAGAAATGCCCGTCGCTTCGAGCCTATCGAATCTCATACAGAAAGCGGAGCAGGGCCTGCCCTCGCAACACCAGGCCCAGGCACCCGTCAGCACCAAGAGCGCCGCGCCAACATCGATCAGTGCGCAAAAAGTACAGTCACCAAAACCGCCAATTAGCGGTGTATCCAATACCCGCATTTTGGCGAGTTCTGGTATCGCTTGTTTGCTGATTGTGGGCTTGTACTTCACCCCGAACGCAGACTTTTTCCGCTGGATGGGTTCTGTCAGCAGCAACTTGAGCAGTAGCGCCGAAGATTGGTTTGGCAGTCAGAGCGCGATGCATGAGAGTGCAACAGACACTCAAGGCCCGTCGGCAAACACCATTAATATCCCCCTGCAAACACCCGAAAAGACTGATGCCCAGGGTGCACCAGCCGAAACCACCGAGACACCTGCTGCTTCAACGCCTACCACGCGTGCACAGGTTGATCAGGCCGCAATCGCCCAAGGGCCGCAGCCGACCCCAGAAGTACAAGCTGTGGATCCGGAGGAAGGACTGAAAACGCTGTTCCCGGTGGCGGCACCGATCACCAGCGCAAATGTCGCTCAGATACCTACGCGATCTGCCCCTGTCGAGCGCGGGGATACAATCGCATTTGAGCCGGGGGTATACGTACAGCACGCATCCTTTCGTTTACCGCAAAGTGCGCTTATTTGGCGCAACAACAACAATGAGCTGCCAGGCGTTAAAGTGGCGGCTAAGGGTGAGCGCTTTGTCACGGTGAGCGGACCCTTTGTAAATCGAGATCAAGCCCTCGATTACCTGACACAATTTGGTATCACCGCTCAGCCTTACTTTGTTGACGGTGGGGTGCTGCGCGGTAGCGGGCAAATTTAGTAAAGCCAACCCAAGCGATATTTGGAGAAAAACATGGCAGACGAAGAAAAGCCGACAAATGAAGACGCCGCGGATCAACCACAGTCCCAGGCAATAGATACTGCTCCAGCGTCTGGTGATGCGGGTGATCTTGGTAAAGATACTCAGGAGGCTGTTGAAGCCATCACGAAAAACGTTCAGGAGCGTGCCGCAGAAATAGAAGATGTGCTTGCGGATGCCAGCTCGCCATCGGCCCTGGTCAAGGCTGATAGCCCGGACTCCGAGGATGCTTTGCCAATGGTTGAGCAGCTGATGGAGGCGCCACAGGCCAAGAGTGCCGAGCCGGAACCAGCATCTGATGGAGATGAGCCCAACCTGCAGATTAGCGTGGGCGGCGAGCGGGTGCGTATATCCACAGCTCATCCATTGATCGAAGACATCGCAGAACAGCTGCGCAAGTCTCGACAATTCACCATGTACTCAGTCGGCGGCTTGTGTGTGGCGCTGTTGGCGGCGGTACTCTTTTACGTACTGATGGCTGCCCAGTTGTCGTCAAAAGTGGGCGAAATCGATTCAATGTTAGGCGCCATGGCGAAACGAACGCTGCAAATGACGCGAGGTATTGAAACTTTTAGCGCCATTGAAATGCGTCTTGATGAGGGGTTGGCGAACCAGTTACTTCAGCGAGAAATGCTGGCAGCGAACGAAATTGCCATGGTAGAGCTCAATGAAATGCTCAACGGACTGCCCGGTGAAGTCACAGGCGCGACGGCGAATGCACTGACGCAAACGCAGCAGGCTCTTGCGGCTCAGCTGCAACAACTTCAAGAAGAAAATAAGACCCTCGGACAGGAGCTGAATCGCCTGCAAAAGGCGCTGGATGCCCAAGCTGACGAGGTCTCAGCCCTGCGCGGTGTGCGTAGAGAGCTGTCTACCCTGCGTTCCAGTATGCAGCAGGTGGAAGCGACGGTTGGCGATCTATACATCATCGAGCGCGCGCGAGTGGCTAAACAGGTTCTGGGTGCTAAGGGAGAGGTGCAAATTCAGTAACGCCGATTTTGTGAGGCGCATCACATCGGCGGTGAGCGGATTATTTGGTGCGGGCGAAAAGGCTTGTTGATCGTTAACTAATGGTTGATATTCCATAAAAAACAACAATATAGCGCAAAGGAAAATCGTAGAGAGATAACGAGTCACGGTTACAGGCGCCGTTAGGCACCTTTGACAGCAAGAGGTTGGACAGTATATGAACGATAACTTGGTGCCTATCTTATTGATAACGCTAACGATCGTGTTGATTGTGATCCTCTTTATCATCATGAGCTACATACTGCTTCGACTGAGGTCGCTGGAAGGCCAACGGACGGACGGTGAGGAGTTTGTGGGCGGCACCCCACCCCAAGGGGGCCCAGCACCCGCCAAGGGCGGATCTCTCTCTGGATTCCGCGGCAAGGCTATTTGGGATGCCCTGGAAAATCCCGGCAAACATCCCTCGATTATTGATCAGCTGCGCAGCCGATACGCCTTCGTATTGGCTCGCCATATCGAGTCTGTCATTGACCAAGGGCAGCTTGATCGCCAGCGCAACAAAGAATCGGTTCCTGAGAGCAGTGCGCCGATTGGAGGCCTTCGTGGCGAGGTTCAGTCTTGGTTGCCACAATCCTACGTTCAGCGGTTTTATCGAGTAGGTATTCAATCACTAACGGCCACTGCAGAGGAATTGGCAGAACTTCGGTCCGAAGTGCACGGCCTTGTGGACGAAATTCTCAACAGGCTTCATATGAGCGAACAAGGCCAGGGCATTGGTCAGCTGATTACCATGCATACCCTAGATTTTGATGTTCAGGCGCGCGGTGAGGAGTACGAAACAGAGTCTGCTGGTCAGGAACAAGAAGGCTCAGACGACAGCCATGCCTAGACCGTACCGGCGGGTAAGCTATTTTCGCGTTTCGATGTAAGCGACCATGGTGTAGCTAAGGTAGGATAAGGCGGTCATAACGCAGTTGGGGCGATTTTGGACATCTCGCATATTCTCGACGGACTGAACGAATCTCAGCGCGATGCGGTCTCTGCTCCTCTCTCCAATGCGTTAGTGGTTGCTGGTGCTGGCAGCGGTAAAACGCGAGTTCTAGTGCACCGTATTGCCTGGCTTATTGATGTTGAAGGAGTGTCCCCGCACGGCATTTTGGCCGTGACGTTTACCAACAAAGCCGCGGCTGAACTTCGTGCACGAACGGAATCCTTGCTGAATGTCTCCGCCCGCTCGATGTGGGTGGGTACCTTTCATGGACTGGCGCACCGGCTTTTGCGCATGCACTGGGCCGAAGCCAAACTGCCGCAAAACTTTCAGATTATCGACAGTGATGATCAAGTGCGTTTGATCAAGCGCATCATGAAGTCTCAAGACATTGATGAAAAAAAATGGCCCGCGCGGCAGGCGGCCTGGTTTATCAACGGTCAAAAAGATGAGGGTAAACGCGCTCATGAGGTGGCGTCCGGAGAGGACCTTTTTCAGATCACGCACAAGCGAATCTATCAGGCTTATGAAGAGGTCTGCGATCAGGGGGGATTGGTGGATTTTGCAGAGCTGCTGCTGCGCTCCCATGAGCTGTGGCTGAACGATTCACAGCTACTGGCCCACTATCAACAGCGCTTTACGCACCTGCTCGTGGACGAATTTCAGGACACCAATACCATTCAATATGCTTGGCTTCGGGTGCTTGCAGGCCAAACCTCGAAGGTGATGGCCGTGGGGGACGACGATCAGTCGATATACGGCTGGCGCGGCGCCAAGATTGAGAACATCCATCAGTTCACTAGCGACTTTACCGAAGTTGCCACAGTGCGGCTGGAGCAAAATTACCGTTCCACGCAAACCATTCTCGAAGCTGCTAACGGCCTTATTCAGCGCAATACCAATCGGCTAGGTAAGGAGCTTTGGTCTGATGGAGATAAGGGTGAACTGCTAAAGGTATACGCCGGTTTTAACGACCTTGACGAAGCACGTTTCATTGCCGAGCGCATTCAGCAGTGGGTGGAGGACGGTGGAAGCCCAAATGAAGCTGCCATTCTATACCGCTCCAACGCGCAATCCCGGGTGCTGGAGGAGGCGCTTCTGCGTCTCAACATTCCCTATCAGATCTATGGAGGGCAGCGCTTTTTCGAGCGAGCTGAAATTAAAAACGCCCTGGCCTATATGCGCCTTATGGAAGATCGGCACTCGGATCCGGCCTTCGAGCGGGTGGTCAATACCCCCACCCGGGGCATCGGTGACAAAACCCTGGAAGGTATTCGCCAGCTTGCAAGAGCTAATCAAACCTCACTGTGGCAAGCCGCAAAAGACGGTATCGCCGCAGGCGCATTTACTGCGCGGGTCAACGGTGCCGTGGGCACATTCATTACGCTGATTGATCAGCTGGCCGATGCCGTTGCGCCTATGCGTTTAGATGAACTGGCAGAGCATGTCATCGACGCCAGCGGATTAATGGAATTCCATGGCCAGGAGCGCGGTGAGCGCGGGCTGGCACGGAAAGAAAACCTGCAGGAATTGGTGTCTGCCTGCCGTCAGTTCAGTGGTGACTTGGTCTTTCCCTTTGAAGATGGCGACCGAGCGGAAGTCAGCGTGTTGCAGGAATTTTTGGATCAAATGAGCCTGGATGCGGGTGATCGCCAAAGTGCCCAAGGCCCCAGCGTACAAATGATGACCCTGCACTCGGCCAAGGGGCTGGAATTTCCGCTGGTGTTCCTAGGGGGCATGGAAGAGGGACTCTTTCCTCACCGTATGTCAGTGGAGGAACCGGGTCGTCTTGAGGAAGAGCGACGGCTCGCCTATGTCGGCATTACTCGAGCGATGCAGGAGCTGTATTTGACCTACGCTGAAAGCCGGCGTCTGCATGGTCAAGACAGCTACAATCGTCCAAGCCGTTTTTTGATGGAAATACCTCAGGAGCTGCTGTCCGAGGTGCGCATGAAAGCCAGCACCCAGAGCCTATTCGGCAGCGGCTATGCAAGCACCGGCGGAGGGGGTTTTGAGGAAGAGGCTAACGGCATGCGTATGGGGCAGCGCGTAAACCACGGTAAGTATGGCGAGGGCGTGGTGCTGCAATTTGAAGGCAGCGGCGAGCGCGCCAAGGTACAGGTGAATTTTGCCGAAGGATCAAAGTGGCTCATGGTTGGCTATGCCAATTTGCAGGTTATGGATTAAGAGGACTGGGGAAATGAACATGAACATGCAGCAATCGCTAAGGCAGCGCGCGCGCTGGCAACACTGGGCGAAGTTTATTGGTCTCGCCGTGGGAATGGTTCTGGGATTTGCGGCCTGCGCTCCGGTCGAGGAATCCGCGGCTACCAATGCACCAGGTGCCAGCACCCAGATTTATCAGTGGAAGATGATTACCACCTGGCCAAAAAATCTGCCCGGACTCGGCGCTGCACCCGAGCGGCTGGCCGAGCGTTTGCGCATCATGAGCAACGGCCGGCTCGACATCAAAGTGTATGGCGCCGGTGAATTGGTGGGCGCGCTGGAGGTCTTTGATGCGGTGTCTCAGGGCACGGCGCAAATGGGCCATGGGGCAGCCTATTACTGGCGTGGCAAGAATCCAGCGGCCGCTATGTTCGCCACCGTACCCTTTGGCATGAATGCCCAAGAGATGAACGGCTGGCTGCGCTATGGGGGTGGGCTGGAGCTTTGGCAAGAGCTTTACGGCAAGTTCAACCTTGTCCCTTTCGCCGCGGGGAACTCCGGAGTGCAGATGGCTGGCTGGTTCAATAAGGAAATCAACTCTATCGATGACCTACAGGGTTTGAAGATGCGCATTCCGGGCATTGGCGGTGAGGTGCTTTCACGTGCTGGTGGTGTGCCGGTGATACTGCCCGGCGGGGAGATTTTCACGGCCCTGCAAACTGGCGTCATCGACGCTACCGAGTGGGTAGGCCCATACAATGACCTAGCGTTCTCTTTGCATACCGCGGCCAAGTACTACTATTACCCGGGCTGGCATGAACCTGGCCCAACGCTGGAAGCCTTCGTTAACAAAGATGCCTGGGAGGCACTGCCGCCTGATCTTCAGGCCATGATCGAAGTGGCTACTCAAGCCATCAATGAAGACATGCTCAGCGAATTTACCGCCCGTAACAACGCAGCCCTCGATACGCTGATTAACGAGCATGGTGTGCAGCTGCGTCGACTGCCCGACGATGTGATTGCAGCATTGCGTACCTCCTCGGCAGAAGTGGTGGCGGAGATTGCCGATGCAGATCCGCTGGCGAGGCGTATTTATGACTCCTATATGGCCTATCTCGAAGACGTGCGTCGCTATCACTCGATCAGCGAGCAGGCCTATATGAACCTTCGCGAATCTGCTGACTAGGCGGGAGCCGTTCATGGAGCTGAAAAACACCGAGTACGAGGTAGACAGTCAAGGCGTCGCCATCATTTGGTTGAATCGACCCCATCGCATGAACGCATGGACGGGTCGACTGCATACGGAATACCGCCATTTGCTTGATCAGGCGAATAGCGACCGGGCGGTGCGGGCCATTATTGTCACCGGCCGCGGCAAAGGATTTTGCGTCGGCGGTGATAGCCAGGCCCTGAGCGGGCATGTGGACCGGGGTGGCTATGATCCCGGTATCAGCGCAGATATTGCCAAGCCAGGCTATGGCACCCATGAGCATTTTGATGCTTCCTTTGCCTATCACTTTGGCCTGGATAAGCCGGTCATTGCCGCGATGAATGGGCCTGCGGCCGGGGTTGGGCTGGCGTTGGCCTGTTTTGCGGACTTACGCTTCGCGGTGCCAGGCGTCAAGTTTACTACCGCCCACGGCAAGCTGAATTTGCCAGCAGAATATGGTCTGTCCTGGATGCTGCCGAAGATTGTTGGTCTTGGCCGTGCCAACGACCTACTGCTTACCAGTCGAGTCTTCACCAGCGATGAAGCGCTCTCCTTGGGCTTTGTTAATCAGATTTTTGAGCCAGCAGAGCTGCTCGATCGAACCGTCGAATACACTCATCAACTCATTGCCAGCGTATCACCGAATTCATTGCGCCAAACCCGCTGGCAAATCTACAAGGATCTACACCGAGATGTCGCAAGCGCCGTGATTGAATCCGAGCGCTTGATTGAAGACATGGCCAAAGAAGAGGACTTCAAAGAGGGGATTGCCGCATTGGTGGAAAAACGCCCCCCTGATTGGCCGTCGGTAAAATAGCGTAGCCCCGTACCGTAGACTTAAAGTTGGGAAGGTAGCCAGGTGGCGAGGCTTGGCCAAATCAGCAGCGCAGCCAGCAGCAATAGCTGTAATCCGATAAAGGGTAGCACCCCCCGGTAAATCTCCGTCGTTTTTACATGGTCGGGCGCGACACCGCGAAGATAAAAAAGCGCGAAGCCAAAGGGCGGCGTCAGGAACGACGTCTGCAGGTTTACGGCAATTAAAACGCCCAGCCAAATCGGATCGACACCCATGGCCATAAGCACCGGCCCGACGATGGGTACCACCACAAAGGTGATCTCAATGAAGTCGAGAATAAAGCCCAGCAAAAAGATCACCAACATGACGATGCCAAGGGCTCCCCACATGCCCCCGGGCATCTGCTCAAACAACGCCTGCACCATCTCGTCACCGCCATAGCCGCGAAACACCAGCGAGAAGATCGACGCGCCAACCAAGATAAAGAACACCATGCCGGTGGTGGAAAGCGTCGAGCTTCCCACCTCGGACAATACGGCTCTATCGATCCGACCGTAGGCGATACCTAGAAGCAGAGCTCCGAAGGCGCCAACACCCGCTGCCTCGGTTGGAGTCGCGTAGCCACCTAGAATCGAGCCGAGGACGGCGACGATCAGTAGCAGCGGCGGCGCGAGTGCCGCGAATACCGGTGCAAGTTTCACATCCTCCGTGCGCTCCGCAGGCGGCATGGATTGGGGGGCGACGATGACCCGAACTAGGATGTAAGCCAGATACAACCCCACCAGACACAGTCCGGGAATGATTGCGCCGGCAAATAAATCCCCGACGGAAATAGACTTAGGCGCGAAGATGCCCATGCTGAGCTGGGCCTGCTGGTAGCCGTTCGACAGTACGTCGCCAAGAAGCACCAAGGCAATGGAGGGCGGAATGATCTGTCCCAAGGTTCCCGTCGCGCAAATGGTGCCGGTAGCCAAGCTGGCGGGATAACCCCGCTGCAGCATAATCGGCAGCGACATCAGGCCCATGGTGACCACTGTTGCGCCGACAATGCCGGTGCTGGCCGCCATCAGCATGCCGACTAAAATGACGGTAACTGCAAGCCCGCCGCGGTAGCGCCCCAACAAATTCGACAGATTGGCCAGCAGGTCTTCGGCGATGCGGGTTTTTTCCAGCAGCACACCCATAAAAACGAATAGGGGTACTGCGATCAACGTCTGATTGGTGATGATGCCGAACAGCCTGCCAGCGGCGAACCCTAAGTCAGCGGGGTTAAATGCGCCGGTTAGGGTGCCTACGAAGGCGAATATCAGGGCTACCCCGGCCAGAGTTAGAGCAACCGGATAACCTGCCAACAAGACAGCGAAGGTGACGGCAAAAAGGGCCAGCGGTGTTAGATTCATGATGGCTGGCGGTCCGTCATCGCAGTTTCGCCAGCAAAATAGCAGCGATACCAGCGATGCCTTGGCAAAACAACAGTGCGCCGGTCAACGGAATCAGGGTTTTGAGTAAGAAGACGCCGGGTATTCCGCCGACCTCGCTGGAACCCTCTAGGATCTGCCAACTGTTACTCACGTAGGGCAGTGATACCCAAATCATGAACCCGGCTACCGGCAGTAAAAACAGAAGGTGACCAACCAGATCAATCCAAGCCTGTTGCTCAGGGGAGCGTCGGCTGTAGAGAATGTCAACGCGCACATGGGTGTTATCGCCGACCCCCAGAGCGATGGCCAGCATGAAAAGCGTACCGTGCAGATACATGACACTTTCCTGCAGCAGCACGCCGCCACTGTTGAGCGCGTAGCGCAGTATCACGATGGCAAAGGTTAGTAACACCATGATTAAGGCTAGCCAGCGCAGGGGTCTGACGACCATACGAGTCAGGGCGCTGAGGCCGGACAATAGCTTTAGTACTTTCATGCCGAGTCTATAAGACCACTTCAACGAGGGTGGCCGCCAGCAGCGTGACGCCGACCCAGATATTGTTTTTGAAGGCCGCAAAGCAACCGTCCCGGGAGCGGTCTCGTATCAGCGTTTGTTGATAAGCAAATAAACCGGTAATGATGATCAGGCCAACAAAGAAAGCACCCTGATAGTTGAGGTTTACACCCAGCAAAAACCAGGTACCCAAGGCCAAGGTTTGCAACACCGCGATCATGAAGCGATCTAGCTCACCAAATAAAATTGCCGTGCTTTTGATTCCGACAATTAGGTCATCGTCGCGATCAACCATGGCGTACTGAGTATCGTAGGCGACGATCCAAAATAGCGAGCCGAGAAATAGCAGCACGGCCTGGGCGGGCACACCCAGATCTTGGGCCGACCAAGCCATCAAAATGCCCCAGCTAAAGGCTGCTCCCAGCACTACTTGAGGCAGATGGGTGTAGCGCTTCATAAAGGGATAGGTGACGGCGAGTGCCAGACCACCGACGGCCAGCAGCTTCGTCGTGGTGTTAAGAAAGAGAATCAGTAGCCCGGCGCTGGCGAGCAGTGCGGCAAATAGCTGCAGAGCCTGGCGTTCACTGACCGCTCCCGTGACCAAGGGGCGGTCCTTGGTGCGCTTTACGGCGCCGTCCACGTGGCGATCCGCGTAGTCATTGATCACACATCCCGCGCTGCGCATAACGAAGGTGCCCACGGTAAAAATGATGATCAGCTCTAGGGGAGGAAAGTCACCGGCGGCCATGGCGAGGGCCGCCAACGTGGGCCACAGCAGCAATAGTGTGCCGACAGGGCGGTCTAACCGCATCAGACGCAGATAGTCGTCGAGGGATGCCGATGGAGTATTCATGGTCAAAGCGTTAAGAAATCCTAGTCTCTCAGGCTAAGCAGTGTATTGATTTAGCCAACGCACCTCTACCTGGGCCTATGTTGGTCACTGTGCCGGCGTTGATTTTTTAACGAGCTGTCTATAGCGTACCGCGGCTTCGCAACCCTGCAACATGATCTCCCGCGACTGAGGACAAAAAGACTATGAAGAAATGGCAGTGCATCGTCTGTGGTTGGATTTACGACGAGGCAGAAGGATACGAGGACGAGGGTATTGCGCCAGGAACCGCGTGGGAAGACGTTGACGAAGACTTCATTTGTCCGGAATGCGGCGTGGGTAAGGCAGACTTCGAGATGATTGAAATCGGCTAAACACAGCGTGATGCGGCTAGCTTACTGAAGTGTCAGGACTGCCTGAAAGCCCGGTTTTTTCGCACTTTGCATAGGCTATAGTGATTCGAACGCTGAGCACAGACATCGGGAGACGCATGAGCCTAACGCAGCGCATTTTGATCGCCATGGGGCTGGGCCTTATCTTGGGCGCCTTGCTGCAGTGGATTGCACTACCGCAGGAGCACTTCGTGAGCAGCGTCGTGTTAAACGGTGTCATTGATGCCGGCGGCAAAATTTTTATTACTCTTCTCAAGATGCTCGTAGTGCCCTTGGTGTTCGTTTCCTTGGTCTGCGGCGCAGCAAGTCTCGGTGATACTGGCAGTGTTGGTCGGCTCGGTGGCAAGACTATTGGCCTGTACTTGCTGACCACGGCCGTTGCTGTGTCGATGGCCATGCTGATCGCTCTGACCACAGATCCGGGGCTGGGTGGAGAGAGCGCCAATCAGATGCAGGGCGCAACGGATTTTGAGCCAAAAACCGCGCCTAGCGTCAAAGACACGCTGATAAATGTCGTGCCGGGTAATCCCATCGCCGCCATGGCTGACGGAAAAATGCTGCAGGTGATTTTGTTCGCCCTGCTGTTTGGACTGGCACTGAGTAAGGCCGGTACCAACGGTCAAAAGCTGCGCTCCTTTTTTACGGACTTGAATGAGGTGATGATGCGGCTGATCACCATGATCATCGCGCTAACGCCTATCGGTGTGTTTTGTCTAATGACCCAGCTTGGAGCGACCTTGGGCCTGGCTGAGATAGCCAAGGTTGCCATGTACTTTGCGACCATTGTTATTGCGCTGTTAGCGCATGCGGCCCTGGTCTACCCGCTGTTGCTGAAATCGCTTACCGGCCTGAGTCCTCTGGCCTTTTTGGCCAAGATGCGCGAGCCGCTACTGGTAGCATTTTCGACATCGTCCAGTGGTGCGACCCTGCCGGTTACCCTGCGTACGGTAGAGCATAAGCTGGGTGTACCGAACAACGTCGCTTCCTTTGCTGTGCCCCTGGGAGCCACCATCAATATGGACGGCACGGCCATCATGCAGGGTGTTGCAACCGTCTTTATCGCGCAGTTTTACGGCATCGATTTAGGGCTTACGGCTCTGTTAACCGTTGTATTGACGGCAACCTTGGCGTCCATCGGCACTGCGGCGGTGCCCGGCGTGGGTCTAATCACACTCACCTTGGTACTGGATCAGGTTGGACTGCCGGTGGAAGGAATTGCCCTGATCATTGGTGTTGATCGATTGCTGGACATGCTGCGCACCGCAGTGAACATCACCGGTGATGCGACCGTGGCCACCATCGTGGCATCTTCTGAAAAACAGCTAGATCGCGACGTATTTAATGCTCCTGAACAACAAACTGCGGCCTAAACAGATAAGTGCGCGTTGTCTGAAGCGGCCCAAGTATTCAGTAAGCCAGTGAGGTAAATCCCGTCATCACTGGTCGCAGGGGCGTTCATCATTGTCTCGCAGCGCTGTACGACCCTCGGCATCAGGTGAGCGTGCTCACTCAAGTCAGCAATTTTAAAACTCTGTTCCCCAGACTGACGTGTACCAAGAATGTCCCCCGGGCCTCTTAGCTTGAGATCTTGTTCCGCCAAATAAAAGCCGTCTTGGCTTTGTCGCAGCGCGTTTAGCCGATGTTGTCCGGCCTGACTGACGCCGGGTTTGAACAACAGGAAGCAGCGACTGGCCTTACTGCCGCGTCCCACTCGTCCTCGCAGCTGATGCAGCTGGGCGAGACCGAGGCGTTCTGCATTTTCGATAAACATCTGAGTGGCGTTTGGGACATCGACGCCTACCTCCACCACCGTGGTCGCCACTAAGAGCTGGTACTCGCCGGCTTTGAAGGCGCGCATGACCTCGACTTTCTCATCGCCCTTCATGCGCCCGTGTAGTAAGGCAACCCTAAACTCTGGCAGCTCTTGCCTAAGAAGGTCGAAGGCTTCCTCGGCAGAGAGCGCCTCTATCTCCTCACTGGGTTCGATCAAGGTGCATACCCAGTAGGCCTGCTGTCCCTGGGCCAGAATTTTACGCAGGCGCTCAATCAGCTCCGGGCGTTTAGGTTGAGCCGCGGTATGGGTCGTGATGGGTTGGCGTCCTTTGGGCAGTTCATCGATAACGGAAACATCCATGTCAGCGTACAGAGTCATGGTCAGTGTGCGAGGTATGGGTGTCGCGGTCATCACGAGTTGGTGAGGATAGGCCCCCTTGTGCTGCAGGGCCATGCGCTGGTGAACGCCGAACCGATGTTGTTCGTCAATGATGGCCAACGCCAATTTGTGAAAAACGACTTTGTCTTGAAATAGAGCGTGGGTGCCTATGATGACCTGCACCTCGCCGCTGGCTATTCGCTGCAAAGTCTCGCGCTGGGATTTGGCGATCATTTGTCCTGTGAGTAAGGCCACCTGAATGCCCAGCGGTTCTAACCATTGCTGAAAATTCAGCTGATGTTGTTCCGCCAACAGCTCCGTGGGTGCCATGACAGCAGTCTGGCAGCCGTGCTCGATTGCGCGAATTGCAGCAAACGCCGCGACGATGGTCTTACCCGACCCCACGTCACCCTGGACGAGCCGCAACATGGGCACGTCGTTTTCAAGATCTGTCAGCGTTTCGCGTATGACTCGGCGCTGGGCGTCGGTGAGCTCAAACGCGAGATTGTCTCTTAGCGTTCTGCCCAGCCCGTCTTTTTGCGGTAGTGCGATGGCCTGTTGTTTGCGCCGTTTGAGTGCCCGCCGCTTCATGACCACGTAATATGCGCACAACTCATCCAGGGCAAGCGCTTCGCTGATTTCCTCCGCTCGAGCCAGGTCATCGGGCCTGTGCAGGTACAGGAGTTTTTCAAACGGGGTGCCAGGAGCCTTTGGCCAGTCGAGCTGTTGCAGTGCCTTTGTTAAGTTGCGCAGACGGGCTTGGCCTAGGCCCTGCGTCGTTGGATAAACGGGAATCAGTTCTGGTTTGGGTGGTAACGGGGGCGCATCAAACACTTGGTATTCAGGGTGAGCCATGGCGAGATGCCGTCCAATAAAGGTGACACTGCCGAAGGCACGTATGTGTTTGCCGTCCTCGAACGCGCGCTGTTGGGCTTTGTTGAAGTGAAAAAAGCGAAGTCGCAGCTCTCGCTGGCCATCACCGATCAGCACTTCCAATCCACGGCTTCGGCCGAAGGTAATTTTGCTGCCTAAGATTACGCCCTCGATAAAGGCTTCATCGCCTGAGCGCAGTTCGCCCAAGGGTATGAGCTGTGACCGGTCTTGATAGCGTACGGGTAGGTGAGTGAGGAGGTCGAGTAAACGAAAAATGCCCAAACGCCCCAATGTCTCCTGCAGTTTTGGACCAATGCCCTTGAGTTGGGCCACACTGCCTTCAGGGTCAACCGCCATATGCTCTGCGACTAATCGTTTCCTGCTGCGGCGCTAGCCATCAGTTCAGCACCAAGATTGCATCGATCTCAATTTGCGCTCCCTTGGGCAGTGCGGAAACTTCGACGGCGGCTCTGGCCGGATAAGGTTCACTCATGTAGTGCGCCATGATCTCGTTAACCGTCGCGAATTGGTTGAGGTCTGTGAGATATATGGTGAGTTTGGTGCTATCGCTCAGCGCGCCGCCCGAGGCCTCGGCTACTGCAGCTAGATTCTTAAAAACCTGATGGGCCTGGTCGACGAAGTCGTCGCTTACCATGGTCATTTGTGTCGGATCCGGATTCGGCACGAGAGGAATCTGTCCGGAAATAAAGACCAAGGTGCCGGTCTCGATTTTGACCGCCTGAGAATAGGTGCCGATTGCACTGGGTGCCCGGGGCGTTTGGATCGTTTCTCTTGTCTTTGCCGAGTGTTTTGAAACGCTCATGGATAGGATTGCCTTAGCTCAATTAAATGACGTGTTTGTTGATCTTGATCGGCGCAAGTTTACGCAGTCGCCTAGCTGAAGCGTCTTACCGCATTGATCACGGTAGCATTGCGCCGCAGGCGCCGCATGAGCATGGCCAAGTGGTCGCGATTACGCACAGTAATGCCCACATTGACGGTACTGATATCCGCACTGCGCTCCTCAATGTTGATGCTCTCAATACCCGCATCGCAGGAAGATATCTCAGCGGCAATTTCCGCCATTATGCCTTTGCGGCGTTTCACATTGACGCGCAACATGGTTTGAAATTCGTCCTCTACATGGGAGGTCCAGCGCGCAGGCGTAATCTCGTGGGGGGTTCGGCGGCGCACCTCGTTTAAGTTGTTGCAGGTTTCCACATGCACTACGAAGCCTTTGCCAGGAGTCATGTGGCCGACAATATGATCACCGGGTATTGGGCCGCAGCAGCGCCCATAGCTGACCACCAAGCCCTCGCCCCCTGCGATGGTTACAGGACCGGCACTCTCAACGGCAATGGCCTGGTATTCGGGATTGTCCGCGGCCAAAAGTTTCTGCGCCGCCAGGTGCGCTGAGACATTGCCGTTGCCAATACTTTGCAGCAGCTCATCCAGTTTGCGTACACCAAGTTCACCAAAGACCCGGCGCAGACGCCGAAAATCCAAATCATTAATGCTGGTATTGGCAGCGCCAAGCACACGATTGAGTAGCTTGCGGCCAAGGGTAATCGATTGGCCCGTCTGCTGTTGCTTCAATTCGCTGCGAATCGCCGAGCGCGCCTTTGAGGTCACAGCGAAGTTCAGCCAAGCCGGGCTCGGAGTGCTGTCCGGGGCGGTGATAATTTCGACCTGTTGCCCGCTCTGCAGCTGTTGGGACAGAGGCGAAAGTTGTCCATCGACTCGGCAGCTCATGCACTGGTTGCCAATATCGGTGTGTACGCAGTAGGCGAAGTCCACGGCGCTGGCGCCCCGGGGCAGCTCAAGAATTTTCCCCTTGGGTGTAAAAACATAGACCTCATCGGGGAATAGATCGATCTTCAGGCTTTCAATAAATTCCATCGGGTTGCCCGCGCGACTCTGCAGTTCCATCAGATCGGAAACCCATCGGCGAGCGCGTTGTTGGCTGGATTCAAATTCAGTATTCGAAGCGTACAGCCAATGACCCGCAATGCCGTTTTCCGCTACCGCATGCTGTTGTTTGGTGCGAATTTGTACTTCGATTGGTGCACCCTGGGGTCCCATCAGCGTGGTGTGCAACGACTGGTAGCCGTTCACCTTGGGAATCGCAATGTAGTCTTTGAATCGCGCGACCACCGGACTGTAGAGACCGTGCACGATTCCCAGCGCTCGGTAACAGGCATCTGCCTGATCCACAATAATGCGGAACCCGAAGACATCCATGATCTCCGCGAAAGACTTGTGTTGGGTCTTCATCTTGCGATAAATCGAATAGACATTCTTCTGCCGACCAATAACCTCGGCCACGATGCCCTCGCGATTTAGCGCCGCGGTAATGGCGGTTTGTACCTCGTCCACCATGGCCTTGCGATTGCCCCGCGCGTCGACAACCGCCTGGGCAATACGTTGAGATCGAAGGGGATACAGCGCGCGAAAGGCCAATTCCTCGAGTTCGCTTTTGATCATTTGAACCCCAAGGCGGTTGGCGATGGGGGCATAGAATTCAATAGTTTCGCGCGCGATACGTTTGCGTTGAGCATCAGACATGACGCCGATGGTTCGCATGTTATGCAGCCGGTCTGCCATTTTGACCATGATGACGCGGATGTCCTTGGCCATGGCCATGGCCATTTTCTGAAAATTCTCGGCCTGGGCTTCGTCGCGGCTGGCGAAGATTTTGCTGAGCTTGGAAACTCCATCCACCATATCAGCCACGGAAGAGCCGAATAGCTCACTTAACCCAGACCGGTTGATCTCACTGTCCTCAATCACATCGTGCAGCAGCGCGGCCATTAGTGACTGATGGTCCATATTCATGTTGGCCAAGATCTCAGCCACAGCCATGGGATGCGTAATGTACGCATGACCGGTTCGGCGGGTTTGCCCCTCATGGGCTTTTCGCGCGTATTCGTGGGCAGCTTTGACGAGGTCGATTTCCTCGTCTTTGAGGTAGGAGAGTTTGTAAACTAACGAATCAATAGTGGCTGGGGCCGCGACATCATGTCGTTTGGCCTCAGCCGCCAGCTGGGCGACAAAGTATGACTCTTGCTGAGTCTCAGTCTGCTGCAGGCTCATCGTCTCCCAGCGGACCCGCGCTCAAGTTCGAGATGCTGAAGTCTGTGTTGACCTCTTCGTCGTCTGGTGAGATTTCTTGGCTGTCCAGCAGTTCGTGGCTCATCACGCCCTTGGCAATCTCTCTTAGGGCAACTACCGTTGGCTTGTCGTTTTCCTCATCAACAAGTGCTTGGGTATTGTAGTTACGCAGCGCTCGCGCACGTCGACTTGCGAGCATGACCAAGTCAAACCGGTTATCTACATGATCTAAACAATCTTCGACGGTGATACGGGCCATGAAATACTCGCGTTAGGTGCAGGAAACGGGCAGCGAGAATACAGACTGCCAAAAATAAGTACAAGATCGGGGTTGCTTATTCATCTGCATGCACGAGGGTTTTGACCGCCGGATGCAGCAGCTGCACGTTTCTTTGTAGGCGCGCTGCGCGGACTATTGCGACGAAGTCCTGTACCGCGCGATCAAAGTCTTCGTTGACCAACAGATAATCAAAGTGTTCAGCCTGGGACATATCGAGTTTCGCTTCGCTAAGCCGTTTCTCAATGCTCTCTTTTGTATCCTCGCCCCGAGAAGTCAAACGAGCTGCCAGGGCATCAACCGAGGGCGGCAAAATAAAGACGCTGATCGCCTGAGGCATTGCCTCGCGCACTTGTTGTGCACCCTGCCAATCAATTTCAAGTATCACGTCTTGGCCCTGATCGCGTTTGTAGGCCACCTCGGCCTTGGAGGTACCATAGCGTTTGCCGAACACATTTGCGTGTTCCAAAAAATCCGCCTTGTCGACCATTTGCGAAAACATGTCGTCACTGACGAAGTGGTAGTTTTTACCATCAACCTCACCGCCTCTGGCAGGTCGAGTGGTGTGGCTTACAGAAACCACAAGCTGTTCATCGGCAGCGAGGGCTGCGTTAACGATGGATGTTTTACCGGCACCTGAAGGCGCTGATACAAGAAAGAGATTGCCAGTATGCATAGTGTTATTACGTATTCTTCTGTCTCACGGATTCGCCTTACCCTCGATTTTCGTTGAGCGAAAACTGTGAAGTGGCGTAAGCGTATGCCTCGGCCAAGTGTATCGAGGTCATCTTGGAATGCCCAGTCGCTGCATCGCGAATGCGCAGGTGGTTGCCCCTCTCATTCGATGTTTTGTACCTGCTCGCGGATTTGCTCGATGATTACCTTTAACTCAATCGAGGCGGCAGAGGTCTCGGCGCAAACCGATTTTGCGCCCAGGGTATTCGCCTCGCGATTAAGCTCTTGGGTCAGAAAGTCCAACCGGCGTCCGTGGGGGCCTGGGCCTGCGATTAGGTCTAGGCCCTGTGTGACATGAAGGCGCAAGCGATCAAGTTCTTCTCGTATATCAGCCTTTTGCGCCAGCAGCACAACTTCCTGGGCTAGACGCTCAGGATCAATCTTTATCGTAAGTTCGTCGACGCGATCCTGAAGTTTCTGTCGCTGTCTGGCCGGTAGCGTTTGAGCCAGGGGTTCGAGCTGCTGAATCTGAGCGTCTACATCCTCTAGTGCGCGGCGCACGATGGTCTGTAATTTGTTGCCTTCCTCGACGCGAGCGGCAATTAGCTTGTCCAAACCTCGCTCAAAGAGTGTGGTGGCGGCCGTCGCTAAGTCGCTTACTGCGGTCTCGGACTGATGCAGCACGCCGGGCCACGCTAAGAGCTGACTTTGCGAAAGCGGTGCTGTTTGCGGTGCCTTCAGCTCAATCACGGTGGCCGCGGTCAGCAGTGCATCTACCAGCGGCTCGTTGACGGTAAAAGTGTGATCGGCTCTGTTAGCTTCCAGTTTCAGGCTGGCGTCCAGCTTGCCGCGCGTCAGTGCCTGTCTTGCACACTCTCGCAGCGATTGTTCTGTACTTCTGAGTGCTTCGGGAAGTCGAAACGTCGTTTCTAAAAATCTTTGATTGACCGTTCGCAGCTCCCACACCAGATGAAAATCAGGTGATTTATGTTCGACGCTGGCGAAGCCAGTCATGCTGAAAACGTTGCTCATGATCTCCCTAAGGCTGGTTGAGTAATATTGATCAAAATTACTGCTTGAGAGTGTTGAGTCTAACGCATTCGCTGGGTGGCTAATGGCTCTTGTGGGCAAAAATTTGCGGCCTATCTATTGTGTCGCTTCGCGAACTTACATACGGTTCCCTGGCTGTCCGGGTAATGATGATTTCAGCGTCTTGATCCGTCCTAGTTCAATCTTAGTTTTAGGAAATTCAGGCAGTGATACTTAACAAACAAGGAAACCTTATGCGACCCAGCGGCCGAGCCAACGACGAGTTGAGACAGATTCGCTTCACCCGCCAGTTTACCAAGCATGCGGCCGGTTCGGTGCTGGTGGAATTTGGTGATACCAAGGTGATATGCACCGCATCTGTTGAGAACTCGGTCCCAGGTTTCTTGCGCGGTCGCGGCGAGGGATGGGTAACAGCAGAATACGGCATGCTGCCTGGGGCCACGAATAGCCGCAATGATCGTGAAGCCGCACGGGGCAAACAAAGCGGTCGGACGGTGGAAATTCAGCGGCTTATTGGCCGGTCTCTGCGCGCCATGGTCGATATGAAGAAACTCGGTGAACGAACCATCCGCATTGACTGTGACGTGATTCAGGCAGACGGGGGAACCCGCACGGCGTCGATCACCGGAGGCGCCCTGGCCTTGGCCGATGCGGTGCGAAGCATTCCTGCAGAGGATGCTCTGGTCGGTTTTGTCTCCTCGGTGAGCGTGGGAATTTACCAGGGTACACCGGTACTCGACCTCGATTATGCGGAGGATTCAAACGCTGAAACCGATATGAATGTAGTGCGTCTTGGCGATGGATTTATCGAGCTACAGGGCACCGGCGAAGCCGCTCCCTTCACCAAGACTGAACTAGCGTCACTGATCGAATTAGCAGAAAAGGGCACCGAAGAGCTACTGCAGCTGCAGCAGGCGGCTTTGGCAGCAGACAGTTAGGGAAATAAGCGCTGGCGATGACCGGCGCAGAGATCGAGAGCAACCGCTATGACAGACAAGCAAAACTTTATCGAGTTTCTCGTCAGCCAAGATGTGCTGAAGTTCGGCACTTTCACGTTAAATTCTGGGCGCCAAAGCCCGTACTTCTTCAATCTTGGCTCGGTCTCCTCCGGAGCAGCCTATGCGCGGCTTGGAGCCGCATACGCCGACGCGGTTCTGCAGTCGGGTATCGAATTCGACCTGATTTTCGGACCCGCCTACAAAGGGATTCCCATTGCCGTTGCCACTTCGCTGGCCCTTGCGGAACAGGGTGTCGATGTAGGAGTGGCCTATAACCGCAAGGAGGCCAAGCATCATGGCGAGGGCGGATTGCTGGTAGGAGCGCCGGTCGCCGGTCGGGTGCTGATGCTCGATGACGTGCTTACTTCAGGTAAGGCTATACGCGGTGCAGCTGAGCTAATTCGCTTACAGGACGCTGATGTTGCGGGTGTGGTGGTTGCGCTGGATCGTGCGGAAGTCATGGCTGATGCCGGCCAAACCGCGGTGGCAGACCTGGCGCAGGAGCTGGCTTCTCCCGTGGTCAGCATCGCCCATGTCACTGACGTGATTGGCTACCTGCAGAAGACCGATGCCGAGTCCGACGTTTTACAGGCCATGCACGTCTATACCCGGCAGTACTGTGCCCTGTAGGTTGTTTGCAGCTGACGTCTAGTCCTGGCCGCCAAAAACGCCCTCGCGGATAACGAGCCAGCTCGCCTCCCAATCAGCCGTTGGGCTTTGTTTGAAATCGCTGCGCACGAATTGAACAATTTGGCCTTCGACCAAGGTCATTAAGACCCTGGCCAACACCGCGGGTCGGTTGCCTGGCAAGGGATCTGTTTCAAGAGTTAGCTCGCGCAATATGGTTCGCAGCTGGGTCTCGATGCGGTGTAGCAGTTGCCGCATACGACTGCGTAAACGATCTGTTTCGCCCTGCAAAGCGTCACCCACAAAGAGTCGGGCGAATCCTGGATTGCGCTCAACAAAGGTTAAAACCAATAGCGCGATGTCGTGACACTTGGCCTCATGCTTGCGCGGCTCCTTAGCAATGACCGACATTCGAGAAAACACTGTCTCTTCAATGAATTCGATCAGGCCCTCGATCATCTTGGCTTTGCTGGGAAAGTGCCGATAGAGCGCTGCTTCGGATAGTCCAACCTCCTGGGCCAGCTTAGCCGTCGTGATCTTGCCGCCTGGATTGGATTCCAGCATGCGCGCCAGCGCCTGCAATATTTCTGGTTTTCGACTGGCTCTAGGCATGGTCGGACTGCGGGCTGAGGATTTGGGTGCCCACACCGGAGTCCGTAAAGACTTCGAGCAGCAGCGCGTGAGGCACCCGTCCATCGACGATGGTCACGCTGTTTACCCCACCTGACACCGCATCAAGGGCGCAGTCTACCTTTGGCAACATACCTTCGCTGATAGTGCCGTCAGCTATGAGCGCCTCGACTTCGGCTTTGTTGAGTGAGGAGAGAGTAGTTTTGTCTCCATCAAGGATGCCCGGTGTATTCGTGAGTAGCACCAACTTTTCTGCATTTAGCGCCTGAGCGATAGCGCCGGCGACGATGTCGGCATTGATATTGTAAGACTCACCATCCTTGCCCACCCCGACTGGAGCGATGACGGGAATGAATTCAGACTGCACTAGGGTATTGAGCACGTCGATTTGAATATTGGTAATGCTGCCGACGTGGCCAATATCAATAATCTCCGGCGCGCTGGCACCAGCATTACTGGAGGCAATGGTCATCGGCATTTTCTCCGCCTGAATCAGGTTGCCATCCTTGCCCGTGACACCTACAGCGCGACCGCCATGAGTATTGATGAGGGAGACGATGTCAGGATTGACCAGCCCACCAAGCACCATCTGTACCACGTCCATGGTGGCGGAATCGGTGACACGCATACCGTT
>JADHNQ010000013.1 GCA_016779425.1 Pseudomonadales bacterium
AACGGTTTGAATTGAAGAACAAAGAACTACAAATCGAAGAGCTGATCGTTCCAACGGTAGAAGCCCTGGGCGCTTGTGTATGGGGTGTCGAATATTTGAATCAGGGTAAGTACAGCCTTTTGCGAATTTTTGTTGAACGAGAGGAAGGTGTCAGCGTTGATTTGTGTGCCGAGGTTAGTCGACACGTCAGCGACTTGCTCGATGTTGAGGAAATAATGCCAAGTGCATTCACCCTAGAAGTGTCTTCGCCGGGGATGGATCGATTGCTTTTCAAGAGTGAGCAATACGCGGCGCATGTGGGTGAGCGTCTTGACGTAAGATTAAATTACCCTTTTGAGGGACGTAAAAAAATTGTTGGGACGTTGGCGGGGCTAGAGGATAATTCGGTAGTTTTGCAAGTCGACGAAGATGAGTACCTGCTACCGTTAGAAAACGTTCAAAAGGCGCGCATAGTGCCGGTGTTTGATTGAGGAAGCTTTAGCGCATGAGCAAAGAAATACTTTCGGTGATTGAATCAGTGTCTCTGGAAAAAGGTGTGCCCAAGGAGGTCATCTTTGGCGCAATGGAGTCAGCTCTCGCCGTCGCCACGAAGAAAAAGTATGGCGAAGATGCAGAATTTCGCGTCGCCATTGATCGTAACTCAGGGGAGTACGAGACCTTCCGTACATGGGATGTCGTAGATTTCGACAACCTTGAGGAGGATGAAGAGCCTAATCCGGGAGCGCAGTACAGCGTGGAAGAGGCTCGCGAGATAAAGGCAGATGCACAGCTGGGGGACGTATTAGAAGAGCAGGTAGAGTCCGTTGAGTTCGGTCGCATCGCCGCCCAAACCGCTAAGCAGGTTATTGTCCAGAAAGTTCGAGAAGCCGAACGTGCTCAGGTTGTAGAAGTGTACGAGTCACGGATGAACGAGCTGCTCAGCGGGACGGTAAAAAAGCTGGGTCGAGACAGCGTGATCGTCGATCTTGGCAATAATGCAGAAGCCATACTGACCCGGGAACATCTCATACCTCGCGAGGTTTTTCGCGTTGGCGATCGTCTGCGCGCGATGCTGGTCGAAATTCGACCTGACAACCGCGGTCCTCAGTTAGTCCTATCACGAACAGCCCCAGCGATGCTGATAGAACTCTTCAAAGTGGAAGTGCCGGAAATTGCCGAAGACGTAATTCAAATTTTAGGCGCTGCTAGGGATCCAGGCTCGCGCGCAAAAATTGCCGTTCAAACAAACGATGGCCGCATCGATCCCGTTGGCGCCTGCGTTGGCATGCGTGGTTCTCGGGTGCAGGCCGTTTCAGGTGAACTTGCGGGCGAGCGTATAGACATCGTGCTTTGGGATGAAAATCCTGCTCAGCTGACGATTAATGCCATGGCACCGGCTGAAGTCGCCTCAATCGTTTTGGATGAAGAAACGCACAGCATGGATATTGCGGTGACTGAATCAAATCTCGCCCAAGCGATTGGGCGCGGTGGTCAGAATGTGCGCCTTGCAAGCGACCTTTGCGGCTGGTCGCTCAATATTATGACGGAAGAGGAAGCCGCACAAAAACTCGAAGAAGAAGCGAGCAAGCTTGTGGGTGAATTCATTGAGTACCTAGCCGTAGACGACGACGTTGCGGAGGTGCTGGTGGAAGAGGGTTTCACGACCTTGGAAGAAGTTGCCTACGTTCCAATGGAAGAAATGCTGGCTATCGAGGGTTTTGATGAGGAAATTGTCAACGAATTGCGTAATCGTGCTAAGGACGCTCTGTTGACTAAGGCGATTGCGAGTGAAGAAGCCTTTGGTGATGCGAAGCCCGCTGATGATCTGCTTGAGATGCGCACGATGACTCGGGAACTGGCGTTCCAGCTGGCGAACAACGAAGTGGTGACGATGGAAGATTTAGCCGAGCTCGCAGTTCCAGAGCTGCTCGATATTGTTCCTGATCTTTCGGAGGATGAAGCGGCGCAGCTAATCATGATTGCTCGGGAACCATGGTTTGCTTCAGCTGAAGCTGAAGAAGCCGATGCTGAATCAGCATGAGAGCAAGCAGCAAGTGGCAACAGACAGTGAATTAGATACGCGAAGAATCGCCGAGCAGGCGATGTGTGCTCGGTAGGAGTGATTGATGGCTGAAGTAACGGTTAAACAACTTGCAGATGCGGTAGGCGCTCCAGTGGATCGTTTGCTGACACAAATGCAGCAGGCGGGTTTGTCGCACAAGAGCGAGGGTGAGCCCGTCAGCGAGCAAGAAAAGCAGACCTTGCTGGCCTATTTGAAGGGCAATAAAGGTGACGCTGCAAAGCCCGCGGGTAAAATTACGCTCAAACGTAAAAGCACCGGCACACTAAAGTCCGGACAAGGTCGTGCGGGTCGCGATGTGACCGTAGAAATACGTCGCAAGCGTACCTACGTAAAGCGCTCCGAGACGGTGCCGGAAGCCGAGTCGGAAGCGACGGAACCCGTGGTTTCACAGAGCGAGCTTGAAGCCCAGCGGATTCATGAACAGGAGCAGGCAAGGAAGGAAGCCGAAGAACAGACGCGAGTAGCAGAAGCTGAGCGCAAGGCTGAAGCTGAACGCCGAGCCGAGGAAGAAAAGCGTAAGCAAGACGAACTCGAGCGCCAACAGCAAGAACAGCGCGCCGCGGAAGAAAAGAAAGCGAGTCAACCGGAAGCTGCGCCGATGTCTGCAGCGGATGTTCAGGCCAAGGAGCAATCAGAGCAGCGAGGCGGTAAGCGCTCTCGCGGCAGAGAGCGGTCGTCTGGAACTCCTGAGAAAGGGCGTCGTCGTGAGCTAAGCCTGAAGTCAGAGCGACGCACCAAACGCCGCGCGCCGCAGCGCGATGTTGCTCTTAAAGTAGATCAACAGGGTGGTGAGTTTAAGCCAGAAGTATTTATCTCAAGAGAAGTTGAGGTCGGTGAGGTAATCACCGTTGGTCAACTCGCTGCGGGTATGGCGGTTAAGGCCGGCGAGGTTATCAAGGCGCTGATGGGCTTGGGTGTTATGGCGACGATCAACCAAGCCATTGACCAAGATACCGCAACGCTGGTTGTGGAAGAGATGGGCCACCGCATCAAATTTGTCAGTGAGGATGTGCTGGAAGAGCAGCTGGAAGCCTCCTTGGTTATCGAGGGTGAGGCCACAAGCCGGGCCCCAGTGGTAACCGTCATGGGGCATGTCGATCACGGCAAGACCTCCATTTTGGATCACATCAGAAGTGCGCGCGTCACCTCTGGTGAGGCCGGCGGGATTACCCAGCATATCGGCGCCTACAGCGTGGACACGGCGAATGGCCGGATCACTTTTATCGATACGCCAGGTCACGCGGCCTTTACCTCCATGCGTGCTCGCGGCGCGAAGGTGACGGACATCGTGGTTTTGGTTGTCGCAGCAGATGATGGCGTCATGCCACAGACCGAAGAGGCGATACAGCATGCCAAGGCTGCCGAGGTGCCGATTATCGTGGCAATCAACAAGATGGATCTGGAAGGTGCTGACCCAGATCGGGTTACCAATGAATTAGCGAGCAAGGATCTGGTGCCCGAGGCCTGGGGCGGCGATGTTCAGTTCAAGCAAGTATCGGCGATTACCGGCGAGGGTATGGACGAGCTCTTGGAAGCAATTTCCCTGCAGGCTGAATTATCGGAGCTCACCGCGATAAATGAGGCCCCGGCACAAGGTGTCGTAGTCGAATCCCGTCTTGATCGGGGTCGCGGGCCGGTAGCAACGGTGTTGATTCAAAACGGTCAGTTAAAGCAAGGCGATATCGTGATCGCTGGTGAGTTTTATGGTCGGGTTCGCGCAATGTTGAACGATACCGGCGCGAACACAAAGGAAGCTGGTCCTTCGCAACCTGTAGAACTACTCGGTCTGAATGGCACCCCAGGTGCTGGCGATGAATTTGCTGTAGCAGCGGACGAGCGCTCGGCTCGTGAGTTGGCTGAATTCCGCCGGGACAAAATGCAGGAGCGCATTCAAGCGACGCAGCAAGCCGCTAAAATGGACAACATGTTCGCCAATATGATCGAGGGCGAAAAACGCATACTTAAGTTGGTCGTAAAAACAGACGTGCGCGGCAGTCTCGAAGCGATTGTACAGGCGATGTCAGAGCTGGGTAACGACGAAGTCGCCGTACAGGTACTAGGCTCCGGCGTGGGCGGCATTTCTGAGTCAGATGCGACCATGGCAGCGACTTATGGCGCAACAGTATTTGGGTTTAACGTGCGCGCAGACAAGACCGCCAAAATACTGCTGGAACGAGAAGGGGTGGAGCTACGTTATTACAGCGTTATTTACGAGCTGATTGATGATGTGAAGGCTGCACTTTCAGGAATGTTGTCACCGGAAATTCGCGAGGAGATTGTGGGCATTGCCGAGGTGCGCGATGTATTCCGATCCCCTCGTTTTGGTCAAATTGCCGGCTGTATGGTTATCGAGGGTACCGTCTATCGCAATAAGCCCATTCGAGTATTACGCGATAACGTAGTGATTTATGAAGGCGAACTAGAATCCCTGCGACGCTTTAAAGACGATGTCAGTGACGTTCGCAACGGCACAGAATGTGGTATCGGCGTACGTAACTACAATGACGTCAAAGCCGGCGACCTCATCGAAGTTTTTGACACCAAGGAGATTGCACGCTCGCTTTAGAGCCGCGAGCGTCAATAAACCGGCATGTCCAGAGATCTTCGAGTTGCAGACTTCGTCCGCGATGAGGTGTCGCGTATTTTGCAGCGAGACATGCGGGATCCGCGTGTGGGAAGTTTCGTTAGCGTGAATGACGTCAGAGTAAGTAAGGATCTCTCCTACGCCGAAATTTACGTGTCATCTTTGCAGGCGAATGATGCTAAGGCCCAGGCTGAGCTGGTAGACGTACTGAATCGGGCAGCAGGGTTTTTTCGCACTGAACTATCTAAGCGCCACACTATGCGCACAACACCCAAGCCACGTTTCCACTACGACGAGTTGGTAGAGCGAGGTCCGCGGCTGGAACAGCTAATCGGACGGGCTGTGACGCAAGATCAGCAGCGCGCGGAGGGGACTGATGACGAATCGTCTCCTGGGCAGCAGGGCGACTCTTAGGCCTTGGCTAGGAGGCGAAAGGGAAGACCGGTTAATGGAATACTGGTCGTGGATAAACCCGCAGGCATCTCGTCCAATGATGTTGTGCAACAGGCGAAGCGCTTGTTTGGCGCACAAAAGGTAGGTCACACGGGCAGTCTGGATCCGTTGGCAACAGGTGTTCTTCCGCTGTGTTTTGGTGAAGCCACGAAATTTTCGCAGTACTTGCTGGATGCAGACAAAACCTATTGGACGCGCATCCGGCTTGGTGTTTCGACGGAGACAGGAGACGCGGATGGTGAGGTTATCGCGCAGGTAGATGTCAGCGCGATTTCCAAGACACAGGCATCAGAGGCACTTAAGACATTTGTTGGCGAAATTGAGCAAATCCCGTCGATGTATTCGGCCCTCAAGCACCAAGGTCAGCCGCTTTATAAGTTGGCGCGTCAAGGCATCGAGGTAGAGCGCGCTCCGCGAACGGTGACAATTTACAGCGCTGAACTTTTGCAATTTTCTGAGGCATATATAGAGTTGCGCGTTCACTGCAGCAAGGGCACCTACATTCGCAGTTTGGCGGAAGATTTAGGAGCGGCCTTGGGGTGCGGCGGACATGTGAGTGCGCTTCGTCGACTGGCGGCTGGGCCGTATGCCGAGGCTCAAGCGGTCACATTGGAGCAGCTGCGCGAATTCGATGATCCGCAAGAAATGGATGCACTGCTATTACCGGTTGCCAGTGCTGTAGGTTCGTGGCCATCGGTGCGATTGCATGAGGATACCGCTCACTATGTGAGGCAGGGACAGCCCGTGCAGGTAGCCCATGCGCCAACAGATGGCTGGGTACAGATATTTGAATCTGCTGAGGAAGATCGGTTCCTTGGCGTAGGAGAAGTTTTGACTGATGGACGGATAGCCCCTAGAAGGCTGGTGGCAAGCGATTAGTCAAGATGACGCATCAAGACTGTCAATACGCGCGGTTTTCGATGTAACAAGCAATAGCGTATTTAGGAGTAGTAGAAATGGCATTAACAGCCGAAGTTAAAGCGGAAATCGTTAAGGAGTATCAACTCGAAGACGGTGATACGGGTTCTCCCGAAGTGCAGGTCGCACTGTTGACACATAACATCAACACCTTGCAAGACCACTTCAAGGAGCACCACAAAGACCACCACTCCCGTCGTGGTCTCATTCGTATGGTAAACCAGCGCCGTAAGCTTCTGGATTATCTGAAGAAAAAAGACGTAGGTCGCTACAGCGATTTGATTAAGCGACTTGGATTACGTCGATAGGAATTGCTCCCCGTCATGGCGGAACATTGCCCAAACAGAGTCAACGATGCGTCACCAAGGAGAAAGTTGTGGCGCCAGGATTCATCCTTTGCCGTTCTGTAGGTTCGGCGGGGCCCTTGTCGGGCAATAGCACGTTGGGTGGGAGCAAGTATTGGATAGATTGGCTATCCAATGCGTTAGGAACGTAAGAAAAGTAGAGAAAGTAAAAGTAGAAGTATGCAGATCCAATTGGAGGAATCAGCTTGAACCCCATTTATAAAGAATTTCAGTATGGCGACGAGACGGTTGTCATGGAAACCAACAAGGTAGCGAAGCAGGCGACGGGCTCTGTCACCGTAACCATTGGCAGCACTGTTGTGTTAACCACGGTTGTTGGTGCAAAAAGTCCCCGGCCCGGTCAGGACTTTTTTCCGCTGACAGTGAACTATCAAGAGAAGACCTATGCAGCGGGCAAAATCCCCGGCGGCTTTTTCCGCCGTGAAGGTCGGCCAAGCGAAAAAGAAACTCTGACCTGTCGTTTGATCGATCGTCCGATTCGTCCTTTGTTTCCTAAGGGCTTCATGAATGAAGTGCAGGTGGTTTGTACGGTGCTTTCCGCAGATAAGGATCAAGATCCGGATATTGCTGCCATGATCGGCACTTCCGCGGCCCTCGCGATTTCTGGCATTCCCTTTAACGGTCCGCTCGGTGCGGCTCGTGTCGGTTATATCGATGGAAACTACATACTCAATCCGGGTTACGAGACGCTAAAAGAGTCCATGCTCAATATGACCGTCGCAGGCACAGAATCAGCGGTTTTGATGGTGGAGTCAGAAGCCAAAGAAATGACCGAGGACGAAATGCTAGGTGCGGTGCTATTTGGTCACCAGGAAATGCAGGCCATAATTAAGGCAGTCGCTGAATTGGCCACACAAGCAGGCAAAGAGGCTTGGGATTGGCAGGCTGCCGCGAAGGACGAGAGTCTGCAGGAAACGGTTGCATCTGCTATCAAGGCCGACCTTGGTGAGGCGTATCGCATCTCCGATAAGATGGAGCGCCAGGCTGCGGTTTCCGCGCTGCGTCAAAAAGCCGTGGAGCAAATAGCCGGTGAGGATGCCGACTACAGTTCAGATGATGTCTCTGACACCTTTGCTCGAGTTGAAAAGGATTTGGTTCGCCAGCGCGTGCTGAACGGCGAGCCTCGCATCGATGGTCGTGATTTACGTACGGTTCGACCCATTGAAGTCGAAGTAGGCGTGCTGCCCAAGGCTCACGGCTCAGCGCTGTTCACTCGTGGTGAGACCCAGGCGCTCGTGGTCGCCACCCTCGGCACTCTGCGCGATGCCGCATTGATCGATGCTCTGGAAGGTTCGTACAAGGACACCTTCATGCTGCACTACAACTTCCCGCCATACAGTGTTGGTGAGGCCGGTTTTATGAGCGGCCCCAAGCGTCGCGAGATTGGCCACGGAAAGTTGGCCCGTCGCGGTGTGTCTGCATCTCTGCCGAACGCCGACGACTTTCCTTATACGATCCGCGTGGTGTCAGAGATTACCGAGTCCAACGGCTCTAGCTCCATGGCCAGTGTTTGCGGTACGTCACTGGCATTGATGGATGCAGGTGTGCCCGTAACGGCACCTGTTGCAGGCGTCGCCATGGGGCTGGTGAAAGAGGGAAACCGCTACGCGGTTTTGACTGACATTCTGGGAGATGAAGATCATCTGGGCGACATGGATTTTAAAGTCGCCGGGACCAACAAAGGCGTTACTGCGCTGCAGATGGACATCAAGATCGAAGGCATCACCGAAGAGATTATGGAAGCAGCCCTCGCTCAGGCCCATGAAGCGCGTATTCATATTCTTGGCGAAATGAACAAAGTGATCAGCGAGTCTCGTTCGGAGCTTTCGGCCAATGCTCCAGCCATGGTTACGATGAATGTTCATCCCGACAAGATCCGCGACATTATTGGTAAGGGCGGTGCGACCATCCGCTCCATCGTCGAAGAAACCGGCGCAGAAGTGGATATCAATGATGACGGCAGCGTGCGAATTTACGCCGAAGATGCTTCTGCCAAGGATGCCGCGGTTGCGCGAATTCAGGAAATTACGGCTGAAGCGGAGGTAGGTAGGATTTATAAGGGCACCGTGGCTCGCATCGTCGACTTTGGCGCCTTCGTGACGATTCTACCTGGTAAGGACGGCTTACTGCATATTTCTCAAATCGCAGAGGATCGCGTGGAAAATGTCAGCGATTACTTGAGCGAAGGCCAAGATGTTGAAGTAGTCGTGCTAGATGTTGACCAACGAGGCCGCATTAAGCTCTCCATCAAAGAATTGGAGAACTATCGCGACCAGAACGAAGCGGGTTAGCAAGTTAGTCCCTTAGAAAAAAGCCGGCTCAAGCCGGCTTTTTTGTGTCGCTCCAAGAGCGTTGTGGTCTAGGGTTGGATGCGATTCGCGATCAGATCATCCACCACACTCGGGTCGGCTAGGGTCGATATATCACCAAGATTGTCCAGCTCGCTAGCGGCAATTTTCCGCAGAATTCGGCGCATGATTTTGCCGGATCGAGTTTTAGGTAAACCCGGAGCCCATTGGATCGCATCGGGCTTTGCGATAGGTCCGATCTCCTGCCTGACCATGGCGACAAGTTCTTCCAGCAATGTATTGGCGTCTGAGTTGTCCCCGCTCATCAGTGTGACGAAGGCGTAAATGCCTTCGCCCTTGAGATCATGGGGGAAGCCGACAACGGCTGCTTCGGCCACCGCCGGGTGTAGAACGAGTGCGCTTTCTACCTCCGCCGTGCCAATGCGATGGCCGGACACATTCATCACGTCATCAACCCGACCGGTGATCCAGTAATAGCCGTCCTCGTCACGACGAGCGCCGTCGCCCGTAAAGTAGTAACCGGGATATGTCGAATAGTACGTGTCGATAACGCGCTGGTGATCGCCATACACTGAGCGAATCTGGCCGGGCCAGGAAGCTCTAATGACTAGGTTCCCAGATGCCGCCTGCTCTTCAATTAGATTGCCTTCGGCATCCATCAAGGCTGGTTGCACGCCGAAGAACGGGCGGCTGGCCGATCCGGGTTTCAAAGCCGTAGCGCCCGGTAGCGGCGTGATCATGATGCCGCCGGTTTCGGTTTGCCACCAAGTATCCACGATGGGGCATCGCCTCTCTCCTACGACTCGGTGGTACCACTCCCAGGCCTCTGGATTAATCGGCTCACCTACGCTGCCGAGTAGGTGCAGTGATGTCCTTGAACTAGACGTCACGAAGTCATCACCTTGGGCCATCAACTGACGCAGCGCGGTGGGGGCGGTATAGAAAACATTGACCTGGTGTTTGTCGATGACCTGCCAGCAGCGCCCGGCATCAGGATACGTGGGCACACCTTCAAACATTAGGGTTGTGGCGCCATTGGCGAGGGGGCCATAGACGATATACGAATGACCCGTAATCCACCCGACATCGGCCGTGCACCAATAAACATCCCCGTCTTGATAGTCAAAGACATACTTGTGGCTAATGGCCGCGTGGAGGAGATAACCGGCTGAACTGTGCTGCACGCCTTTTGGCTTGCCCGTAGATCCCGAGGTATAAAGGATAAAAAGCGGATCTTCAGATTCAACGATCTCAGGTTCACAGGATTTAGACTGGCCTGATGTCAGGTCTGAGTACCAGATGTCTCTGCCTTCTTGCCAGCCAATATCCCCACCGGTTCGTCTGACCGTAACCACTGTGTGCACATCGGGGCAGGAAGCCAATGCTGCATCTGTATTGGCTTTCAGCGGTATGGCCTTGCCGCCGCGCATGCCCTCGTCAGCGGTGATTACGGTTTGGCAGTCAGAATCTAAAATACGATCTTTCAGCGACTGCGGTGAAAAACCGCCAAATACCACGCTGTGGATTGCGCCGATCCGTGCGCAAGCCAACATCGCATAAGCGGCTTCGGGGATCATGGGCATGTAGATACAGACCCGATCACCTTTTTTTACTCCCCGCGCACGTAAGCCATTGGCAAGCTGGCAGACTCTTTCGTAGAGCTCTTGGTAGGTAACTCGTGCGTCATCGTTGGTTTCGTCACCTTCCCAGATGATGGCCGTTTGCTCAGCGCGATGGGGTAAATGTCGATCGATACAGTTCTCGCTGACGTTAAGTTGACCACCGTCGAACCATCGAATGTTACCGCTCGGCATGTCAGTCTGACTAACGGTCTGCCATGGCTTCTGCCAAAGCAGGAACGCCTCGGCCTGATCAGACCAAAAGCCGTCCGGATCGGCGATGGAGCGTTGATACATGCTGTCGTAGGTGGCCTCGTCGATGAGCGTTCGGGCCTTCATGTCTGACGGGACGGGATATATTTCACTCACGGGGCATCTCCTATGCGGCTGGATTGCGTGGGCTATTCGGCGCGATTGAGACCGAGGCAGTGATCAATCAAATGACGCGTTGCAGGATCTTGGGTCGATGCATCTTCACCGCTGAGCTGGGCGAAAATCGGCAATGCCAGTTGCTTGCCAAGCTCGACCCCCCACTGATCAAACGAGTTTATATTCCACAGCACACCCTGACAAAAGACCTTGTGCTCATAAATTGCTAGCAGGCAACCAATCTGCTCGGGGCCCAGTGAGTTTAAAACGACCGTCGTTGACGGGTGATTTCCCTGAACTCGCTTGTGTTGTTCACCTTCATTGGCAGGCAGATGCCCAAGAGTCATCGCCTGTCCTTGAGCAATACCGTTGGCCAATAGCCACTGATGATGCTCGCTGTGTCCGGTATCGCCCTCACCAACCAATATAAAGTCTGCTGCAAATTTACTTGTGCCTTGGTGTAGCAGTTGGTGGTAGGCATGCTGCCCGTTGGTGCCGCAACCTCCCCACAGCACCTGCATGGTTCGGTAGTCGATAGGGTCGCCGTTTATATCGACAGATTTGCCATTGCTCTCCATTTCTAGCTGCTGCAGATAATCTGGCAATACTGCTAGCCGCTGGTCGTAACTCAACACCGCTAAACTGTCACAGCCCAGGTGGGAGGTATTCCAGGTCGCAAGCAGGGCAGCGAGCACTGGGATGTTTTGATCAAGCGCTGATTGAGCAAAGTGCTCATCTGCGGCCCGGGCGCCATCGAGTAGTTGGTCAAAAGCCTCGCAGCCAATCTTTAGCATGATTGGTAGGCCGACAGCAGACCAGAGAGAGAAGCGACCTCCGACCCAATCCCAGAGCGGGAACAAATTCTCCTTACTAAAGCCGAACTCAGATGCAGCGGTCAGATTGGTCGTAACCCCCAGGAAGTGCTGGCCCAAAGCATCTAAATTTCCGGTGCGTTCAAGGAACCAACTGCGCGCCGTGTTGGCGTTGACCTGAGTTTCTAGAGTGCTAAAAGACTTAGAAACGACGATAAAAAGTGTGGTCTCTGGACTTAAGCCGCCAAGTGCACGGCTGATATCTTGGGCATCGACGTTGGCGACAAAATGAATATTCGGTGCTTTTTGAGCGCTGGGCAGATGTGCCAAGGCGTTCACCAGTAGCTCAGGCCCCAGGTGTGAGCCACCGATCCCAATATGAACCACATCCCGGATAGGCTTGCCTGTATAACCCCGCCACCTGCAACTGCGAATGGCTTCGACGCATGCGTAAAGCCGACGCTTGGTTTCGGCAACTTCAATGTTGATGGACTTGGATACGCCCGCTGCGCCCCGTCTCAGTGCTGTATGCAGAACCTCCCGATTTTCGGATTTGTTGATTCTTGCGCCGGCAAGCATGGCATCGCGCTTGGCAGGAAGATCGATAGAAGTGGCAAATCTAATGAGTTCTGCCAGAGCCTGCTGATCGACACGTTGCCGCGAGAAGTCAAAGTGGCAACCCGCTAGTGCGTGTTTTAGCGCATCATTACGAGCCGTATCCTGCAGCAGGTCTCGACTATGGATTGATGAAAGACGAACTGCAGATGCAGCGAGAGAATCCTGAATCGGAGCGGTATCGGAAAGATTCATAGATCACAGTAGGGTTGGGTTTGGATTAAAAAATTGGCGTGTACCTTCCATTTGGAGTATCTGCTCTAGCAGGGCATTGAAATGATCTTCGTTATTCGCGAAATCAATCTCAGCCGCATTGACGATCAACACTGGGGCGTCGTCGTAATAGTGGAAGAACTCCGCATAGCTGTCGGCTAGAGCGTCGAGATAGTCGATGTGTATGGACTGCTCAAAGTCGATGCCCCGCCTGAATACACGCTGCTTCAGAACCCGGGCAGGAGCCTGTAAATAGATGACAAGGTCGGGCCTTGGGGGCTCAAGCTTGAGGCTGCTGTGGATTTGGCGATACAGGTCCAGTTCCGCAGGGTCCAGGGTCAGGGTCGCGAAGAGATCGTCTTTTTCGATCATGAAATCGGTTACGAGGGCGCGAGCGAGCAAATCATTTCCCGGCATATCCTGAACTTGCTTGGCACGCTGTAACAGGAAGAACAGTTGGGTGGGTAGAGCCTGATTGGTGCCCTCGGCGTAAAAACGGTCGAGAAAGGGATTCTCAGTCACGGCTTCAAGTAAAAGTGGATAATCCAGCAGGTCGGCAAGTTTTTTTGCGAGTGTTGTTTTGCCGACACCAATGGGCCCCTCGATCGCTAGGTACTGCGGAAAAGACTTGTTGTTTTTCGCCGCCTCGAGGATTCGTAGCCTGCTCGAAGAGGCACCTTGATAGGCCTCGGTCGACACGTCTTGAGCTGTGGATAGGGGTATCGACACGAGAGGGCTGGCTTCAGCGTTTAAAACGGGATACGCAAAGTACTACGGACGATGTCGGGGGCGCAATCAACTCCCTGCTTCTTGAACTGTTTCCGTCGTCTTTTTTCGGTTGCGATTGCGACGACGTTTGCGAGGTGTTTTGGGAAGCTGAGATATCAGAACTTGGCGCTCAGACTCATCCGCTGTCTGAAACGCAGTCCACCAATCAGCGATTGGAGAGATCTGTTCGTTTGACTCTGCCTGAAGGCAGAGAAAGTCATAACCTGCACGGAATCGTTTGTGGGTAGCCAGACGATCCAGACTCCTGGGATTGCGTTTATGAAGTCTTTCTTGAATGAGCCAGACCTCTCTGGCAAAAGTGCCAAATCGACGCGGTATCGCCACATAGGACTGCTGATTCTTAAGTGTTGTAAATGCGGGGTCATCCTCCGGATCGTCTTGGTCTATGCTGCGCGCGCAAAAGTCATCCCACAACAACACAGCGACCAAGAAGCCCGGAGTTACCGAGGCACCACTCAGGATCCTCTCGTCCGTGTTGCGCATCGCAGCGAGGACCAAGGGGCTGGAGGGGTCACAGCAAGGAAACAAAGCACCTGCTATTGGGGTTGCACGGACTTGTCGCCAAACCTGCTCTGCGTAACCGTTGAGGAAGAGTTTTAAAAATTCATCGAAGAGGCGTGCCGGCGAAACTGCCTCCAGGCTATTGGCGGTTTCATTCGTGTAATTGAGTATTTGTCGGTCAATGCTGAAACCGAGCTTCGCCGAGAAACGCATTGCTCGCAGCATCCGGACCGGGTCCTCTGCCAATCTCGTTTTCGGATCGCCAATAAACTTAAGACGTTTCTTTTGAATATCGCCGACACCATCGACGAAGTCGATTATTTCATCGCTATTGGGGTCGTAGTAAAGCGCATTGGCTGTAAAGTCGCGGCGAAAGGCGTCTTCGTGCAGCGTACCAAAGGCGTTATCGCGCAGAATCATGCCTCGATCGTCATGTACTACTTTGTCCGAGATAGACTGGCGAAAGGTCGATACTTCTATCAGGTCGCGTCCGAACCGCACATGCACAATGGGAAAGCGTTTGCCTACGATGCGAGAACGACGGAACAACTGGCGAACGGTTTCCAACGGTGCATCCGTGGCCACGTCAAAATCTTTCGGTTTGACACCACAAAGTGCGTCGCGCACGCAGCCGCCAACGAGGTATGCCTGAAAACCGTTGGCATTAAGAACCTCAATTACATTTAGGGCATTGGCATCGGAGATCTGTTTACGAATTGAGCGTTCGCGAACCCGGTTCGGTTTAGGCGCCTGAGTGCTTTTACGCCGAAAAAAATTGAGCATGCGTTTCAGGATTGCTCGCGCAGGCCGCGCTGCTGTGTCTTTTTACGCGGAATATTTAGGCGCTGCCGCCTTTCCCAAAGGCTTTTTCGGCTAATGCCAAGCTGTGCGGCAAGCTGAGTCTCGGTGAGGAAATCCTCGTTTTCTTGCACAAATCTAACGAAGTAGTCTTCTAAGGAGGTCTGTTTTTCGTCAGCTTCTTCGGTTTCCGAAGTCTGGCCCGAGGAAGGATCAATGGCGAGTAGGGACTGTGTGATGACAGCGCCGTCATCGGCCAAAATTACAGCGCGCTCAATAGCATTGCCAAGTTCGCGAACGTTGCCGGGCCAGTGGTATTCCAGCATGGCCTCCTTGGCCTGTTCACCTAATACCAGCCCTGGCTTGTCCAGGCGCTTGCATGTCTCAACCAGCAATTGCTCGGCGATATCGATTATATCCTTACGTCGTCCCCGCAACGGTGACAGTTCAAAGCAGAGAACGTTCAATCGATAAAAGAGGTCGGAACGGAATTCGCCTGTTTCCGTGAGTGTTTTTAGATCTTTGTGCGTCGCAGCAATGATACGAACATCCACGGGCATCGACTGGGCCTGTCCAACCTTGCGATTTTCGCCCTGGACTACCTGTAGCAGGCGAGCCTGGGCGCTGGCAGGTAACTCGGCAATTTCATCCAAAAAAAGGGTGCCGCCAGAGGCAGCTTCGACAAGCCCAGTAGTCTCCCGCTGTCGATTCTCATAGGCAGCCAGTCCGAAAAGTTCCGCCTCGATAAGATTTGCGGGCACCGTGGCGCAATTGAGCGTGATCAGGGGCGCGTGTGACCGGTTACTCGCCGCATGTATGCCTCGTGCAACAAGTTCCTTGCCGGTACCTGACTGACCAAGTATCAGCACGGTAGAGTCTGTTGGCCCGACCTTTGCGATACGCTGCCGCAGCGTGTTCATGATCTCGGACGAACCGATCATCTCAACAGTTTCCCTGGCTTTTACTGGCTTGCGCACGCTATAGGCTGTTGCGCGTTCAATCGCGGCCATGAGATCGCTGGTCGTCGCGGGTAACGGCAAATAGTCTTTGGCACCAGATTGAAGAGCGGTAACTGAGGCTTTCACGTCGGGTTGCTCGGCGAGCAAAATCAGGGGTGCGATATCGGAAACGCTGCGGACGCGATCTGCAACCAGCTCATCTAAGGCCGCAATGGCCTCTGCACCGCTGATTGATTCGATGTTCAGGCTGTCATGCTCTTCAACATTAAAGCCATGCTCGCGCAGTTCACTCGCCATGAGCACTCGGCGTACAGCATCTTTGTCGATAAGAAGAAAGCGAGTCATTGTTAAATTCTAGCAGAGAATGTCGCTAAAAATACGAGACCGTAGGACAGGGAGCGCTCCAAAAATATCGTTCTTCAAGCTAGATCGCTAGCGATATAAGGCTTGAGTTGGGGAGGCACTGCTTCCAGCCGCCAATGTTTGACAGACCAATGAATCCACTCTCTCACGGACAAAATATTTGTTGGCGGATCTTGTCCTAGGAATTCCAGTGCACGCCGAATGTTGGCTTCGGGTGTTGCTGCGTCGAGTGCTGGTGCCCGGGATTGCTTGGATAACTTTGTCCCGTCTGGATAAGTAAGCACAGGTATGTGGACATACTCTGGTGGTGTGAGCCCAAGCTTTTCCATAATAAATAACTGGGGCGCAGTCATTTCAAAGAGATCATCACCCCGCAAAACATGGCTGTAGTCCATTGCATCATCACAGGCCGTGGCGAGATGGTAGGTGACAAGGTCGTCTTTTCGCCAGATCACAAAATCGCCAAAGTCATCTGCTGGAACATAGCCGTGGTCTCCTTTGAGGGCGTCGATGAAAGACCGCCTTTGCTGATCGACGCGGATGCGGACTGCGTGGTTCGACGTTTTCTCTTTTATCGCTCGGCAATATCCGGGGTAAAGCTTGTTGCCCTGGAGTTCACTGCGTGAGCAACGGCAATAAAAGCAGTGTTCAGTGAGCTGTTGAAGCGCTCTTTCGTAGCGCGGGACAAAATAACTCTGCTGACGCAGGTCAGCATCGGGGGTAAGGCCATGTACGTGAAGCGTTCTTGTGATGTCTGCGATCGCTCGGCGGTCTGTTCGCACGGGATCGATGTCATCAATGCGTAGAAACCAGCGACCACCCCGCTGCTTAATGTCACAGTAGCTCGCCAAAGCAGTAATGAGGCTGCCCATGTGTAGGGGGCCCGTGGGAGAGGGGGCGAAACGCCCGGTCGGGCCAAAGACTTGATCAGTGCCGGAGTCGCTTCGCATCAGAGTCTAGTGATGCATTGGGAGCGCAACGGTCGTTAACCGTGTATCTGGCGCTCTTTGATCTCATCCAAGGCCTTGCAGTCCACGCACTGTGTTGCCGTAGGCCTCGCCTCTAAGCGTCGCAAGCCAATCTCGATACCGCAGGTTTCGCAATAGCCGAAATCGTCGGTTGCGAGTAAATCGATCGTTTTATTGATTTTCTTGATGAGTTTGCGTTCTCGGTCCCGTGTGCGAAGCTCAATGCTGAACTCCTCTTCTTGAGTCGCGCGATCTGCCGGGTCAGGAAAGTTTGCCGCATCATCCTGCATATGGTTTACGGTCCGATCGACCTCTTCCATCAGCTGGGTTCGCCACTGGTTAAGAATGCCACGCAAATGATCAAGCTGGCCTTCGCTCAGATATTCCTCACCGCGCTTGGGTTTGTAGGGGGTGAAATTGCGGAATTGCGAGTCTTTTGTTGCAGCTTTTCGGCGTGTAGCAGGTTTTTTGGTTGCAGTCTTTGCCTTTGCGTCAGCGGCCATAGTGTTTCCTATATCATGCTGGCCTTGAGTTCTCTCAAGACCCCAAAATCAGAAGGGCGCGAAATCTAGCAGATGCTAGGCGCGAAAACTATACCCAGGGTGTTGTGTTTTTGTGACCGCCCGCATAAATGCAAACACTGTTGATCGATGTGCTTGAGTTACCCCGTATCAATCGAAACAATTTGATCTAAGGATCGATAAGGCAGTACTCCATGTTTTCAAAACGCTCGCGAGAGATTGCTCCATTTATTGTTATGCAACTAGCCCAGCGGGCTAGCGAGTTTGAAGCAGCGGGCAAAACCGTTGTGCATTTCGAAGTTGGAGAGCCGGATTTTCAGACCGCAGAGCCAGTGGTTGAGGCAGCTAAGTCGGCCATCGATCTGGGGCGCACGAAGTATACGGTCGCTTTAGGCATTCCGGAGCTGCGAGATCGCATCGCTCAGTATTATCTCGACCAGGGCGTAACCGTTAGCTCGAACCGTATCGTGATTACCAGTGGTGCCAGTGGCGGGCTGACATTGTTGGCCGCATTGCTTCTTAACCCAGAAGACGAGCTCCTTATTACCGATCCCGGATATCCTTGCAACGATGTGTTCGCCCGTTTGGTTGGCGCACACCCAAGGCCAATCACGGTAGATGCAGAGAACCGCTTCCAGCCGACTTTCGCGGATTTTGTTGAGGCTTGGGGGGTTAATACTCGCGCAGCCCTGTTGGCCTCTCCGGGCAATCCAACCGGGACCATGTTGGATCAGAACGATTTGGCGGCAATGGCCGGCTTTGCCAAGGAGTCTGGTGGTGCGCTGATATTAGATGAGATTTATCAAGGGCTACATCATCGGCCCGTGACCTATTCGACAGGCCTTGCTGTGAGAGATGATCTTTACATTTTGAACAGCTTTTCAAAGTATTTTGGTATGACGGGGTGGCGTCTGGGATGGGTGGTTGTTCCCGAAGAGGCCATTGATCCCATAACTAAACTGGCTCAGAACCTATTCATTTCGCCAAATGCTCCCGCGCAGTATGCAGCGTTGGCAGCCTTCGACGATCAGGCGCTGGCAATCCACGAGGCGCGCAGAGAGACCTTTGCCCAACGCGCAGCCCTTATGGCAGACGGGTTGAAGAGGTTGGGATTTCAGATTCCGGTGATGCCAGACGGGGCCTTTTATCATTATGTGGACGTCAGCCACACCGGCATGACCAGTAGCGATTTTTGTTGGCGGCTCATGGATGAATTTCAGGTTGCGGTAACTCCGGGATCAGACTTTGGTGCGCACCACGCAGACCGCTATGCGCGCTTTGCCTATACCCGAGGAGGCGATGCTATTGAGATGGGGTTGGCACGAATCGCCAAAGCGCTAGCAGCCTGGAGTATCAAGACGTGAGACTACCATCACTACAGCGGGGCATCTTGCGAAAGCGTTACAAGCGTTTTTTGGCAGATATAGAGACCCTTGACGGTGACATCATCACAGTGCACTGCCCGAATACTGGCGCGATGACAGGGTGTGCAGAGCCTGGCAGTGTTGCCTATTACTCCACTTCAGATAATCCGAAGCGCAAATATGCGTGCACACTAGAGTTGGTGGAAACCGTCAATGGCATGGTGAGCGTCAACACCACAAGAGCGAATAGCCTTGTCGCCGAAGCACTGGCGAACCAGAGCATTGAGCCACTCAAACAGTTTTGCCAGATCAAGGCTGAACAGAATATTCCCGGCGGTGGCGGGCGTTTCGATTTTTTGTTGGGCAACGAGCAGGGCCAATCTGCCTTCGTCGAGGTCAAAAGTGTCACGCTCTGCAGTTCGGACAAGCTTGGAAAATTTCCGGATGCGGTGAGCGAACGGGCGCTTAAACACCTGTACGCGCTCCAAAGGATGTTGTCTCTTGGCCATCGAGGTGTGCTGGTTTTCTGCGCTCAGCACTGTGGCATTGAACGCGTTGCCCCGGCTGCAGACATAGACCCTAAGTATGCGGTTGTCTTGGCGGAGGTGATGGCAGCCGGCGTAGAAGTCTATGCCCTAGGCTGCTCCACGGATACGAGGGACATGAGCATTAACCGTCAGCTGAGTTTTTCGGCATAGCGACAGCTATCAGGCGGTGGCATTCAGCTGATGATAAGCAGCAAGGTTAGGTAGGCGTGCCCCGAACTGAGTAATCACACGAGCCGCCGCGCGATTGGCAAAGCCTGCGGCCTCGGCTGCTGAGGCATCTTTAAGTCGCGCGGCAAGGCAGGCCCCGGCAAACATATCACCCGCACCATTGGTATCCACGGGTCGTACGGTTTCACTGTTGACTTTCCAACGGCCCTTAGAAGTGCAAACTTCTGCACCGTCGCTGCCCATGGTTACGTATAGCTCCTTCGCCATATCCTTTAGCTCACCAATGGCCACATCTAAGCGATCTGTTTTTGCCCAAGCGAGCGCTTCATCCGTGTTACAAAAGAGTATGTCCACGCCGTTACCCAGCATGGCGGTCAGTCCGTCACGGCAGAATTCGATCATTGAAATGTCGCTCAAAGTTAGGGCAATCTGAGTGCCGCTTTCACTTGCGATTGCCGCACTCTGCACGGCGGTTTTGCTGCTTTGCTCTGACGAGCTCAAGTAGCCTTCAATGTAGAGACACCGAGCCTCCCGTAGGTTTCGTTCGTTAACGAGTTCCATCCCGACGTCTTTCGAGACGCCTAAATCGGTGCACATGGTTCGCTGTGCGTCAGGAGTCACCAACACTAGACACTGCCCGGACCTTTGTTTTTCTTTCAGCGCAGAAATTTGCGATGTGACGATGCCCGCGTCCTGCATTTCCTGAAAGAAGTGACGCCCGTTTTCGTCATCGGCGAGTTGACAGACATAACTGGTGGCCTGTCCAAAGGCCTGTGCCGCGTAGATGGTATTTGCTGCAGAGCCACCACTACAGCGGCGCATTGTCCTAGAACCTAAGTGATCCACGAGTTCGGCCATCCGGGCGGAGTCTATGAGCGTCATTTGACCCTTGGGAAGCGACTCGTCTTGCAAGAATACTTCATCGATTTCTACTTCCGTATCGACGATGGCATTGCCTATGCCTATTAGATCAAACATTTCAAAATCCTTTTGTTTTGTCCTATTAAAGCGAACTCCTAGGCGCGCGCTAACGTCGCAAAAGCCAAATCGGCTGCGTGAATTGTTTTATCAATTTCTGTTTCGCCGTGCTCCGCGGAGAGGAATCCCGCTTCGAAGGCTGAAGGTGCCAAGTAGACGCCCTGAGACAACATTTCGTGAAAATAGGCGTTGAAGAATTCGACGTTAGATGACGCAACGCCATCGTAATCCTTCACGCGATCGCTGGTGAAAAAGAAACCAAACATCCCGCAGACGTGGTTTTCTCGGAGCTGGACATCGTGTTTTTTTGCCACCGCCATGATCCCGCTGACGAGGGCGTCGGTCATGGCACCGATTTTTGCATAAACCTCAGTGGTAAGATGATTCAGCGTCGCAAGGCCGGCAGCCATCGCCAGCGGATTTCCGGATAGTGTGCCTGCTTGATAAACCGGTCCGGCGGGCGCAATGCAGTTCATAATGTCCTCGCGACCGCCAAAAGCTCCCACAGGCAGGCCGCCGCCTACAATCTTCCCAAGCGTGGTCAGATCTGGTGTCACATTGTATAAATCTTGAGCTCCTCCGCGCGCTACGCGAAATCCTGTCATAACCTCATCAAAGATCAGTACCGTGCCGTGTTTTTCGCATAGGCTTTTTAGAGTCTCCAAGTAGCCTGGCAGCGGCGGGATACAGCCCATGTTCCCAGCGATCGGCTCCACAATGATGCAGGCAACCGTGTCGCCAACCGCCGCCATCAATTCGCTGATTGCGTCAGCGTCGTTAAACGGAGCTGTGAGCGTATATTTAGCCAGATCCTCGGGAACCCCCGGCGAATTGGGCAAGCCCAGAGTCAGTACCCCGCTACCTGCTTTTACCAATAGAGAGTCCGAGTGTCCGTGATAGCAGCCGGCAAATTTCACGATCGTATCTCGACCGGTAAAGCCCCGAGCCAATCTGATCGCTGACATGGTGGCTTCAGTGCC
>JADHNQ010000014.1 GCA_016779425.1 Pseudomonadales bacterium
TCCGAGCTTTTTCGAGCCAGTTTGCAGCGCACGGGGGCATTTGTCCGTATCTCTGAAGAGCTAGACTTATGTCAGCGGTATTTGCATATCGAGTCACTGCGACTTGGCGAGCGATTGCGGGTGCAATGGCAAGTCGAGACCCCACCAACCGAAGCTGAGATGCCCCTATTGATCCTCCAGCCCTTGATGGAAAACGCCGTCTACCACGGCATTCAGCCATTGCCAGAAGGGGGCATCATCAAGGTGGAGGTATATTTCACCGAGGACATGATGATCGCTCGGATCACCAACCCTCTTATGGACGAGAAGGCGGGCAAATTGATTGATGGAGACGGTAGTCCTGGGCGACCTCGGCAGCCGAATAAGGGAAATCACATTGCTATCGACAATATTCGGCAGCGATTGGAGATTGGCTACGGTAAAAGTGCGAAATTGGTCACAAAGCAGGGTTCTAATAGCTTTCAAGTCGAGCTCAGATGCCCAACGGTACCAAAAATCATATAGGGTGCATGAAAAAGGGGATCAACGGTATGAATTGCCGGTTTGAGCACATATTTGTCGCTCTGATTGGTCTGATCGAAGGCAGCGTCAGGATGATAAACGGTTGGCTGATGGCTCAAACCGGACGCGACGCAGGGATGGATTGCCTTTGGGTTGCAGTGAGGTAGCCGCCTTCGCCCGATATACCGTTGGAGCAGGAGGCTTTATGCCTCAACGCAATGGAGTGGAGTTCAAGAGAGAGGGGAGACGATCAAACTCATGCGTATATTGATCGTAGACGACGAAACCTTAGCCCGTGATCGCTTGAGACGGATGATCGAAACCGATGGGCAACATGAGGTTGTAGCCGACGTTGCTTCTGGACAAGAAGCTATCATCCAATGCGAGGAAATGCGCCCGGATTTGTGCTTACTCGACATCCGTATGCCCGGGATGGACGGTATTGAGACGGCCCAACATTTTTTGACGCTGGAGGATCCACCGGCGGTCATTTTTTGTACTGCCTATGAAGAACATGCAATTCAGGCCTTTGAACTGCAGGCGGTTGGGTATTTGCTGAAACCCGTTCGCCGGGTTGATTTGTTTCGCGCCTTTACCAACAGCATTCGGCTTAATCGTATGCAAATGGCAGCGGTCAAAAACATCGATGCCAACCGGCGCACCCATGTTTGCGCGCGTACCTACAAGGGAGTTGAGTTGGTGAATATTAGCGATATCCGCTACCTCAAAGCCGATCAAAAGTATGTCTCGGTGCGCCATGTCAAAGGCGAAGTGATCATCGACGAAACGCTGCGCGAATTGGAAGACGAGTTTCCAGATCTTTTCTCCAGGGTTCACCGCAATGCCTTGGTTTCAACCAACCATATCATTGGCCTTGAAAAAGATGTTCAAGGCCAAATCGGTGTGCGTATGCACGACGTGGATGAGCTCGTCGACGTCAGTCGAAGACACTTACCTGCAATCCGCAAAGTGATTCGTCGTCTATAATCCGATGATGAAAGAAATAACCATTGCGACGCGCGAGAGCGCATTAGCCCTGTGGCAGGCAAACTTCATTCGCGACCGACTGATCGAGGCACACCCGGGCCTGACTGTACATCTGCTTGGCATGACCACTCAGGGCGATCGTTGGCTCAATGCTCCGCTAAAAGAAATTGGCGGCAAGGGCTTGTTCATCAAAGAACTTGAAGTCGCCATGATGGAGGGACGTGCGGACCTCGCCGTTCACTCCGTCAAAGACCTGCCGGCACAACTACCCGAAGGGTTTAGTTTGCCTTTGATTGGATTCAGAGACGATGTCCGTGATGTCTTGCTCGGTCACACCCAGGGTTTGGCCGCCTTACCGAAAAATGCAAAGGTCGGATCCTCCAGTCCACGTCGTCAGGCGCAGCTACTTTCAATGCGCCCTGATCTGCGCGTTGAAAGTATTCGGGGTAACGTCCAAACACGATTGAGCAAGCTCGACAGCGGTGAATTCGATGCCATTGTTCTAGCACAAGCAGGCCTATCGAGACTTGCAATTGAACGTGACGACGCCCGCCCTTTCTCGGTTGCAGAGTGTTTGCCAGCACCAGGTCAGGGTGCGCTGGGAATAGAAATAATCACAGACGGTCCGGTTCGTGCACTGCTGGAAAAGCTCTCGGACCCAAGAGTGTCGCGCTGCGTCGAGGCTGAGCGCGGTATCAGTGCAGGGCTTGGTGCCGACTGTGCGCTGCCAGTAGCGGCTCATGGTGTGCTGGACGCAAACGGCGACATCTACTTGCGCGCATTGGTTGCTGAAGCCGATGGCTCTCGCATAATTCGCGCGGAGGCGAAAGGTGGCGAGCCTGTCCAACTGGCTGAGGAAGTGGTCGAGCAACTACTCTCTCAGGGCGCTGACGGTATTTTGGCAAATGCTCGACGCTTATGAGCCGGTGAAATGACGCACTGGATAACTTACAGCGAGCCGAGCGCCAACCGACTGGTGGCGCTTCTTCGGCAGCTTGGCCAACCTGCGATCTGTGAGAGTGTGACGAGAATCGAGCCACTGAGACCCGAAGACCAGTTTCCCGAGGACAAGCCCGATCTGATTATTGCCCTGTCTCAGCACGCCGTAGCGGCGTATTTAGATCACTACTTCAAACCCTCCCACGAAGGTGTTGTGGCGCTTGCAATCGGCAAGACCACAGCAGCCAAGCTCATCGAGCATGGGGCGCTGAAGGTGTTTACTCCCCGATCGGCCAATTCGGAAGGTCTGCTAGCAATGCCGCAAATTCAAGCGTTGGGTCCTTCGCATCAGGTCTGGCTGCTAACCGGTGAAGGCGGACGTGATTTGGTGGCCAATACGCTGGCAGACCGCTGTGATTTGCAGCGCTTTAGCCTATACCGGCGGGAAAAAAGGCGAGTAAACCTGCCAGCTGGATTTGAGCCGAAGGCCATCTGGGTTGGCTCCATCCATGGGCTGCAACAAGTGGATCAGGCGACGGAACCGTTGAAAATATACCGCCAAAAGACAATGCTAGTGGCTGCCTCAGAACGCGTCGCTGATTATGCCCGAGAACGCGATTGGACCAAGGTTTTGATATGTGAAGCCTCAGATGCCGAGGCCGTCAAAGACGCTTGCGCGAGGATAGATCATGACCACTAAGCCCTCTTCTGATGAATCTAGCGAGACCGACGAGCCAAGCAAAGTGGTCGGGCCTCGGGGAACCTGGACAGCACGAATTTCACTATTAGTTGCGACTATCGCCTTGGGTGCGGCGAGTTTCTTGGGCTATGAGCTAATCTACCTTCAGCCGATCGAGCGCCAAGCAGAGCAAACGCAGGCGGCCTTATCAAGCCTCGAACAGCAGGTGTTGCAAGAGCTAGATATCGCCATCACGAAGACCGAGCGTTCGGTGATGGAACTGGGCGAAGATCTAAAGACACAAAATTTGAGTGTTCAGGAAGACTTGCGTAACGCCGTGATGGACAGCTTGGCCACCGCTCAGACGAACAGACCGACAACGCCGAGGCAGTGGCGCCTATCCGAGGCGGCCTTTCTGCTGCGCATGGCCAACTATTGGCTCCAGTTCGAAGGTGATGTGCAGGTTGCCCTTAAGACCCTGCAGCGCGCAGATGAAGTGTTGCAAGCCGTGCAAAGCTCACTCAAGCAGGACGAATATGATTTGCTGCCAGTGCGCTCGGCGCTCGCACAGGAAATACTGGCATTGCGGCAAGTAAAGCCCGTGGATGTACAGGGTATTTTTCTGCGCCTACAGGCCTTGGCGGATAGCGTGCCGGCGGTGGGAGACGCGCTGCAGCTTGATATGACGTCGAGGGGCCCTGAAATCTCAACGCCCGTTACATCATTTGCAGCCATTGCTCAGGAACTGGAGAAATTTGTGCGCATAACGGACTTATCCGATCTTTCCGGCGAAGACGGTGCTGCCGCGGCAAGTACCCTTGGCCCTGAGGACATATTGACCTCGCGACGGGCAGTCATCGCAGCAATTGAGCGAGCCCAGATCGCTGCATTAAGACGCCAGGGTGAGGCCTATCGTGCCAGTATCACCGATGCGGTCACCGCCGCTGGGCGCTTGGCATCGCCATCAGATCCTCAGTTGCGGCAGTATTTGGAGCTTTTATCGGCAATGCGTGATGAACCGCTGACAGCATCTGTGCCGAAGATTTCCGGATCGCTCGGCGAGCTGACTCGGTTAATGGAATCTTACTGATGAAGTGGTTTTGGGTGCTCAGCACCGTCATCCTTGGCGCCTTGGCAGGGGCCACTTTGCTCTATGACCCGGGTTACGTGCTGATACGGGCCGGTGACTTAGTGTTTGAAAGCAGTATCGCCGCCGGTATTTTAACCGCGCTGATCCTAGCATCCGTGGTGTCGATTTTTTACGCAGGTATTCGCCGAGTGCTGTTGAGCGTAGGTCTGATTACAAAATGGCGAGCGGATCGCCAACACAGCAAGGCCAGCGATAGCTGGCATCGAGGTGTTTTGGCCTTTGCCAGAGGAGATTGGCAGGGGGCCGCAATGGCGCTTAAAGGCGCACCGATTCCTCGTGAGCGATTGCTTGAGTCTCTACTGCTGCGGGCGTGGCATCTTGTTCGGGCAGGCGATCGCAGCGCACTGCAACAGCTGCTGGAGAGCACCTCGGCGAACCACCCGGAGCACAGCGCGGCACTCGAATTAGGGGTCGCTCGATGGCAGATGCAAGATGGCGTTTTTGAAGATGCAAAGAAACGTGTAGCCGAACTGCCTGGCTCGACAGAACAAGCGGGACTTTTGCTCTGGAGCCACATTCAAAATGCAGACTGGTCAGCGGTAAGTGCCCAATGGCCCATGGCGGAAAAACAAGGTGTTCTGAAGGCTGAGAGCTTTCGAGGGCAAATGGCTTTGCTAAGGGCGGGCAAAGCCATGGCGGACTCAATAGATGCAGCGCAGCAGGACGAACCTGCTTGGCGAATCGGACTGAAAGGGTTGCCGAAGCAGTGGCAGTCAGATGCCACCACGATCCAGTTTTTTGCAGACATGCTATTAAATGGTGGTCACCCCAAGGCGGCTAGAGAACTCTTGCAGCAGGTACTGAGTAAGCAGTGGCAGCCAGCGCTCGTGAGAGCCTATGGTGAGATCAGCGCTGATGCCCACCTGGAGACAGCGATTGAGCAGCTGCGCGGCTGGTTGAAAAAGAAACCGCAAGACCCTGAGTTACTGCTGGCGCTAGGACGACTGCTTCGCGTGAATGGTCAGCATACTCAATCACACAAGTGCCTTGTCACAGCTGCAAAAACGATTCCCAGTGGGGACGAGGCGACCGCAGAATCCGCCGAGGCGGTTGAGCTGGGGGGGTTGGTGACGCTGGAACTGGGGAGGCTTAACCTCGCGACGGCACTCTAGGCTGCGACTAGCGCCGCATCGAGTTAAAAAATTCGTCGTTAGTTTTGGTGTCTTTGAGCTTATCGAGTATAAATTCGATAGCCGCAATGTCATCCATATCGTGAAGTAACTTACGCAGAATCCATACCCGCTGAATTTCTTCTTCGGACATCAGCAGCTCTTCTCGGCGCGTTGCTGATCGTCGAATGTTGATAGCTGGGTATACCCGTTTCTCAGCGATCTTACGCTCCAAATGAAGTTCTTGGTTACCCGTGCCTTTAAATTCCTCGTAAATGACTTCGTCCATTTTAGAGCCCGTGTCGACGAGGGCGGTTGCAACAATTGTTAGGCTGCCACCCTCTTCAACGTTTCTGGCTGCGCCAAAGAAGCGCTTCGGTCGTTCTAATGCGTGGGCGTCGACACCGCCAGTCAGTACCTTGCCGGATGAAGGCACAATCGTGTTGTAGGCTCGTGCTAAACGGGTGATGGAATCCAACAAGATCACGACGTCTTTTTTGTGTTCAACCAAGCGTTTTGCTTTTTCGATCACCATCTCGGCGACCTGCACATGGCGTGAGGGTGGTTCGTCAAAGGTGGAAGCCACGACTTCGCCGCGGACGGAGCGCTGCATCTCGGTAACTTCTTCCGGACGCTCATCAATCAAAAGAACAATTAGTACGACTTCTTCGTTATTGGACGTTATAGATTGAGCAATATTCTGTAGTACCAGTGTCTTACCCGCTTTTGGTGGTGATACGACAAGGGCGCGCTGGCCTTTGCCGATGGGTGCCACCAGATCGACGATACGTGCGGTCAGGTCCTCGGTGCTGCCGTTTCCTCGCTCTAACTGCAGCCGCTCATCAGGGAATAGGGGCGTAAGATTTTCAAATAGCACCTTGTGGGTTTTGTTGTTTACCTCACTGAAGTTGATCTCATCGACTTTGAGCAGGGCAAAGTAACGCTCGCCGTCTTTTGGCGGTCTGATTTTTCCAGCGATACTGTCGCCGGTGCGTAAGTTGAAGCGTCTAACCTGACTCGGAGATACGTAGATATCATCGGGTCCCGCAAGGTATGAACTGTCAGGAGAGCGCAAAAATCCGAAGCCGTCCTGAAGAATCTCAAGGGTGCCTTCGCCGTAAATGTCTTCGCCGTTTTTAGCCAGTTTGCGAACAATTGCCGCGATCACTTCTTGTTTTCGGGATCGCCCTACATTTTCTAGCCCCATCTCTCGTGCGGTATCAATGAGTTCGGTGATCGGTTTAACTTTTAGTTCAGTTAGGTGCATTGCCATAGGGGATGAGAACCGGTGATTAGGTATTTGTGCGCCAACAGGTGTTAGGCGATGTGATTTGAAAAAGAATAGAACGTGGCTCGGTCCGGGCGTGGATCCCGGCTCCTCTCCGGAGCCAACGGAATTCAGTGTAGTAGTTTCGCGCCTTGGGTCAAGCCACAATGCGCAATAAAATTAAACGCGACAGGATCGAAAAAGGCATAGAACAGAGTGTCTATGCCCGAGAGTTACCCTAAATATTGCTGTCGAGGAATGCCTGCAGCTGGGACTTGCTCAACGCGCCAACTTTAGTGGCTTCCACTTCGCCGTTTTTGAACAGCATTAGTGTAGGGATGCCGCGAATGCCATATTTGGGTGGTGTTCCCTGATTTGAATCGATATCCAACTTACAGACTTTTAGGCGGTCAGAATATTCGTCTGCGATCTCATCAAGAATAGGAGCGATCATTTTGCAGGGGCCACACCACTCCGCCCAATAATCAACCAACACCGGTTTGTCGGCGCTGAGTACGTCGGCTTCGAAGCCGTCATCGCTTGTGTACACGATGTTTTCGCTCATGAAAGTTCTCCAGGATTGATCTTTTGTCTGTAAAAAATTGTAGCACCGATTTTTACTGGCTGTCCTGCAATTGTGGATTCTGCGCAGCTTTGGGATTGACCTAAGCCGATGTCTGCTTTGCCTGACTCGTCAACCAATGCTTGGCAAAATAGGTAAGAACGCCATCAGCGCCAGCGCGTTTGAAGCCCAATAGGGATTCGTCGATCACGCTCGCGTCCAGCCAACCCTGATCTATCGCCGCCATATGCATGGCGTACTCACCACTGACTTGATACGCAAAGGTTGGAACCTGGAACTTATCCTTCACTCGGCGCACCACATCCAGATAGGGTTGTCCCGGCTTTACCATAACCATGTCTGCGCCCTCTTCGATATCTAGGGCCACCTCATGCAGGGCTTCATCGCTGTTTGCTGAGTCCATTTGATAGGTTTTTTTGTTGCCTTTGGCCAATGTCGCCGAGGCGCCGACGGCGTCGCGGAACGGGCCATAGTAGGAGGAGGCATACTTAGCCGAATAGGCCATTATTCGAGTATTGGTATATCCGCTGTCGTCGAGTTCATCGCGAATCGCGCCAATCCGGCCATCCATCATGTCTGACGGGGCGATAACGTCGGCCCCTGCCGCGGCGCAAACAGCCGCCTGTTTTTGCAGCGCCGCTACGGTAATGTCGTTACTCACATAGCCGGATTCATCCAAAATGCCGTCTTGACCGTGACTGGTGTAGGGGTCGAGTGCCGCGTCGGTAATGATGCCCAGTTCGGGTACCTGAGCTTTAATTGCCCTTACAGCGGTGGGGATGAGACCTTTTTCATTGTAAGCCTCTGCACCATCGAGGGTGCGTAGACTGCTGTCGACATTGGGGAATAACGCAATAGCCGGTAATCCCAAATCAAAAAGCATGCTGGCTTCTTGTACGACAAGGTCGACGGACATCCGAGAAATGCCTGGCATTGAGGCGATCTCGGTTGAGCAGTTATCACCGTCTATGACGAACATGGGGTAGATCAAATCATCGGCAGTCACTTTGTGCTCACGCACTAAGCGCCGAACAAAATCCTGTTCGCGGTTTCGACGCAGTCTTGTCTTAGGAAAGCGGCGCATGGTGGCTCCTGTTGGCAAGCGCGCAGTATAGCCGACGCCTGGTCAGTTTTCGTCGTGAGATTCTAGTCTCGCCACAGCTTCTAACCAGTTTTCCTCAATTTGCTCTAGGGCCTGGCGTTTTGTACCCGCGCGAGTGAGCAGCTCGGTCAATTCGTCCGGCGCTAGTTCACTGTAGGTTGTCTCATCTGCCAGGGTTGACTCCATGCGCTGAAGATCTGCGGTCGCTTCCTCGAACTCGGCTTCCAGATTGCGGACTTCTTTTTTTAGATGAGACAACGATTCCCGCGACGCAGCGCGCTCTCGGCGCTGTTCCTTTTTTGATCTTGCGTCGGTGGCTAGAGCTGTATTTGTGCGCGGGCCAGAAGCGGTATTCGACAGCCGACTGGCTGTGTACTGATTAAGATCTCCGCTGTAGCTGTGTAGCCCGCCCTCCTCGACCACCCATAGTTCATCGACAATTTTTTCTAACAAATCTCGATCGTGGGCCACAATGAGTACGGCGCCGGCGTAGGCTTGCAGGGCAAGAGCCAGAGCGTCGCGCATATCCAAATCGAGGTGGTTGGTGGGCTCGTCGAGCACCAGTAAGGCAGGCTTTTCAGCGGCGAGCTGTGCCAGCACAAATCGCGCTTTTTCGCCGCCGGATAAACTGTGAATAGGCCGCGAGATCATATTGGCGTCGAAGCCCCATCCCCCCAGAAAATCGCGACACTGTTGTTCAGAGAAGTCTTTACGCAGCGCGCTCATCGCGGCAAAGGCAGTAGCGCTGGAGTCCAGGGCCTCGAGTTGATGCTGGGCGAAATATCCGATGGGGGCATGGGTGCCCCTTTGAAAGTCGCCGGCCTGAGGTCGAAGTTCCCCGACAATGGCCTTGAGCAGTGTGGACTTTCCCGCGCCGTTAACGCCCAACACACCGATGCGTGCACCGGGCAATATGGTCTGACCGATGTTGCGTAAAATGGTGGTTTCACCGTATCCAAGACTCAGATTGCGAAAGCTAAACAGCGGGTTAGAGACTTTCTCAGGATCTGAAAAACCGACGCGATAGTCAGAATCAACATGCAGTATTGCCTGTGAGCGCATCTTTTCCAGTGCTTTGATGCGGCTTTGTACCTGTTTTGCCTTGCTCGCCTTGGCGCGAAAGCGATCGACAAACTGCTGGATGTGGGCGACCTGGGCTTGCTGTTTGGCGGCCATGGCTTGCTGGCGCTCGAGTTCTTCGCCGCGCAATCGCTCAAAAGCCGTGTAGTTGCCGCGATAAACGTGGGCATCCTTGCCAGACAGATGCAGAACATGATCGACGGTTTTATCCAGGAAGGCGCGATCATGGGCGATGATCAAAAGCGCGCCTTGAAACTGGAGCAACCAACTCTCCAGCCACAGTATGGCCTCCAAATCGAGGTGATTGGTTGGCTCGTCCAGGAGCAACAAATCTGCCGGAGACATCAATGCCTGGGCCAGGTTTAATCGAATGCGCCAGCCACCTGAAAAACTTCGATAAGGTTGATCAATCTGTGCTGCCGAAAACCCCAAGCCGTACAGTATCTCGCCGGCCCTGGCTTCCGCCTGATAGCCACCCAAGTCGTCGAGCGTGCTGTATAGGGTCGCCAAGGTCTCGGGATCTTGCTCAACAGCAATCCTTTCCTGCACCTCGCGGAGAGCTCGGTGACCGTCGATGACGTATTCTAGCGCCGGCCTGTCTGTTGGCTCCACTTCCTGGGCCATGTAGCCCACGAGCCAAGTCTGCGGGTAGGAAATTTCGCCCTTGCTTGCTTCTAAGCGTCCCAGCAGCAGGTTGAAAAGGGTAGATTTGCCAACGCCATTGCGCCCGACGATGGCAACTTTTTGGCCCGGATAAACCACCAAGTTGACGTCACTAAACAGCCTGTGCTCGCCGCGCTCAAAGGTCAGGTTTTGAACTTGCAGCATGGGCTAAAACGTCACGGTTTCGAAAGAACGGTAAATCACCTGGACAGAGCAAGATGTCTGCCGCTTAGCCACGCTCCGTGGCGGCATCGCCAGTGCTTTTGTCTGGGCGATTTTCTGAACGCGATGCTGCCAGAGGCATGCCGGGCAGGCGCTCGGCTTTGGCCGTACGCGATTTTTCATCGATCCAGCCGATAAGTGTGTGCCATGCCTTAAATTCTTTGCGAGCGGCTCGATTGCCCTTCAACTCGACGATACCCTGACCCCTATCACCGGCTTCGGGGTAGATGGGAGACTCGCGAAACTGTGAGACTGCCGGTACGTCAAGGCAGCTCAAAAAGTGCTGCAGTTTTTGTTGACCAGCTAGGTTGCTACTGATTCGATTTCCAACTACTGCGATGGGTTTCGGTGCAGCCCGCCAGACCCGTTGGGTCATCAGTTGAGTGATAAAATTCTCTCCAGCTTGAATGTCCCAAGCCGAGGACAGCATGGGTACGACGATCACATCACTTAGCTTGAGCAAGGCTTCAAACTCGGTGCGCAGCGTCGGTTGAGTAGAAATGCCCGGCCCAGAGTCGAAAACACAGGCGTCGTAACGAACCAAAGTATTTGAGTCGATTTTTGTGGGTTCTGGGCGGTGATAGAGATCAATACTCGGTAGGTCTAAACCTCGTGCGCCGGCCCATTGCTGCGCGCTGGCCTGTCGATCGCAATCAAAAAGCGCAACGCTTTTGCCGCCATTGGCATAGGCTGCGACAAGGTTTGTGGCTACCGTCGTTTTGCCGCATCCACCCTTACTGTTTACCACCAAAATATTGACGACTGACTGTGTCATTGCACTTCCAAAACCACTGCCGAGCTGGAGACCTCAGCATTGCTGACAAAAAAGGGCAGGAAATATAGCAGCGTCGACCCTAGGGAGACCAGCGGTAGTTCTAACATGCACGGACCGACGCGTGCTTGGGGTACGCCGTGATCTGTTCAGCGAAGCCCGAGGCGTAACTGCATAACACTGCCCGCAAAAATAATGATGAAACCCAACAAGGCCCATCCGGCGATACTCATCAATGGGATCACGTCGTAAACCGCGGCACAATCGCCTGTGCCCGATGTCATTGCGGTTAAGAGGTCTGCCAAGGGAAAGGCGTCGATCATGTAGGCGAGGTCGGGCCCGCAGCTCGGTACCTGATCTGGTGGCAGACTTTGTAACCATAGCTGTCGAATTGCAAAACCGCCGCCGATCACTGCGCATAGTGCGCTGAGCAGCGGGTAAATACCCCATCTTGGATTGTGCGTTAGGCCAATCATTGTCACGATCCCAGCGAGGGCAAACCATATGCGCTGCATCATGCACAGCGGGCAAGGTGCCAACCCTAAAGCGAACTCCACTACCAAGCCGACGCATAAAATGCCGCCCGCGCCGAGGCAGACGAGAGCCCCCCACTGTTCCGGTTTTTGCATGTTCTGCATCAGATATTCACCACGATCTTGCCAACGGCCCGCCTTTGCGACAAACAGTTCAACGCATCCACATAGTCGTCTAATGCATACTCCCCACCGACCAGGGCCTTGAGATTGCCGCTATTGAACATGTCGATAATTTCGACGAAGTTTTGTTGGTTCTCGGCAGGAAAGCGGCCGGAGAATGCACCGTAAAAGACGCCAACGACTTGGCAGCTTTTTAGCAAAATCAAATTCGTCGGAACCTTGGGAATGTCGCCGCCAACAAAACCCACAATGAGCACGCGTCCGCCCCAGTTAATGCAGCGCATACATTGATCAAACATCGGTCCGCCGACCGGATCGTATATGACGTCCGCACCCCTGCCTTCAGTAAGGGCCTTAACTTTTTCCTTCAGCTCACCATCGCTGTAGTCAATCAGTTCATCTGCACCTGCTTGTTGGGCAATCTTCAACTTTTCTGCACTTGAAGCCGCGGCAATAACCCGGGCTCCCATGGCTTTGCCGAGCTCTACTGCCGCCAGTCCGACGCCGCCGGCTGCCCCTAGCACCAATAACGTCTCCCCCGCTTGGAGATTGGCGCGTTGTTTTAGGGCGTAGTAAGAGGTGCCATAGGTTGTACTAATACCCGAGGCCTGAGCAAACCCCATACTTTGAGGCTTGGCGCGCAAAGATTTGGCGGGTACACAAATATGCTCTGCCATGGCGCCGTGACCGCAGGCGCCGAACACTTCATCGCCCACCTGCCAGCTTTGTACGTCATCGGCAACCTCGCTGACGACCCCGGAAAACTCGCCACCGGGTGTAAATGGAAAGGGCGGCAATGATTGATACTTGCCCTCAATCATAAGTACATCAGGAAAATTCAGCGCACATGCGCGGATCTCGACAATGACATGTCCCGGCAGTAGCTGTGGTGCCTCTATGTCGGCCAAGGTTAAGTTTTCGGCGGGACCGAAGGATTCACAAAGTACGGCTTTCACGTTGTTTCTCGCTGACTATTGGATTGAGTGCCATCGCTTGCACTTGGAATAAGCGATGCCCAATTGAGCAGGGCATGTCGCATCTCGCCAAAGTATATGCCGAAAGCCGCCTCACCTGAATCGCGTAAGTCGTGGGCGGCCGTGATTGCCTCGTTTTGCAGCGATAATTTGTCAAGGCGGCGCATAACCGAGCGAATGGCACGTTCAATATGATGCCAATCGTGATAGTTGGCTAATAAGTCGGTATCGCGCATGTATCCAAGGAAACGGGCCATCTGTGCAGATCGCTCGGCGCTTAGATACCGTGCGTGGATATCACAGGCTTGATAACACTGCTGACTCAGAGTGTCCCGTGAGTGCGAATAATATTTATCCCAGTTCTGTGAGAGGTAGTAGTCGCCAAGAATGTCGAGGAATATAGGCGCATAACGACGCAGCTTTTTAGGAAAGACGGTGCAGCCATCTCGCACGGCTTGGTGTTGACCCGTGAATGCATCAATTCTTCGATGCAGACGAATGCCTGTTTGCAGGGCCACCGGTAAGCTTCGGTCGATCGGCCCTTTGCCAAAGTCAGCAAAAATAGCTCCGGCAAGCAGCCCGGGACGCATATCATGGCCATGGGGCCAGCGTTCACTGGCCTCAAACGCCAATGCGCAGTGCGCCAGAAAATTCACTTTTTATTTAGCCTTGCTCTGAAACCAAGCCCTAGGGGAGTGCAAGATAGTCTTCCAGAAATTCTTCGAATGTCTGGTTGTCAGCAGCCTCTACCTCTGCCTGACGACGCAATGAGTCTGCGGATTCTTCCTGCAGTGCTATGAGTGCTGTCTGCGTCACAGGCAAGGTCTGCAAATGCCGCTGAATCTCCTGTGCTTGGTGCATGGTGAACTTAAAGAAAGAGCCATGCATGGCCATGGCAGCAATCACCTTTGCAGATGGCGTCATTGCAGGGCGGCTGACTTTGGCCTTTTGCGTTTGCAGGCTAGTACCGTACGAATCTTTCGGGCTGTCAAACACAGAATCGGATTCGCCCGCGCCACCGCGTTTTGCTTGATCTAAGGCTCCGGCGATGGGATCGCAAGCCTCAAGCAGTTGCTTAGCCCAATCAGCCAGGGCGACAAGGCCGGTATCGGTCTCAAGCTGAAGCCCGGGTTCACGACCGCGCTCAACCACGCGCGTCTGATTTCGGCTTAAGCTGACCCGAGACTCGGCTGAGTCTGGGGGTGCGGGAGCCAGCAAACAGAGCAACAAAAAAGTGTCAAGAAACCGGATCTGTTCGGCATTAATGCCCAAGGGTTCGAAAGGATTGAGATCAACGCATCGTACTTCTACGTATTCAACGCCCCGCTCGTTGAGCGCCGCCAGGGGTCGCTCGCCGCTGCGCGTGGTGCGCTTGGGACGAATAGTGCCGTAGAACTCGTTTTCAATTTGCAGCACAGCATCGTTCAGCTGCGGATGCTGCTGGTCTTCTCCAGGGCGAATAGCAGCGTAGTCTGGATAGCTTTCGGTCAAGCCAATTCGCATGGAGCGCGAATAATCGGCCACGGAGTTATAAGACACGTCTAGGGCGCTTTGCGCCTCGCTCTGGTAACCCAGACGCCCCATACGCAGACTTGTGGCATGCGGTAGGTAAAGGCTGCCCTCGTTGAAGGACTCTAAACCGTGATCCGAGCCCTGAACAAAGGACCGGCATACTGCGGGAGCGGCGCCAAACAAATAGAGCAGCAGCCAGGACCAACGGCGAAAGTTGCGGATCATCCCAAAGTACGCCTCGGTTTGGCTCTGTTGATCAGATTTTCCGAGGGCGTCCCATAGCCGACTTGGCACAGAAAAATTATAGTGAATGCCCGAAATAGTCTGCATTAAGCGCCCGTAACGGTTGCCCAGACCGCGTCGGTAAACGGTTTTCGCCTGGGCAATGTTCGATGAGCCGTATTGTCCCAAGGGTATCTTGGCCTGATCGGCGGCGAGAATGCACGGCATGCTACTGGGCCAAAGCAGTTCATTGCCGAGGTTTTGTTGCACGAATGCGTGAATATCCGATAGCTCTCCCAGCACGCCCTCTGGGCTTGGGTGAGTGCCGGTGATCAGTTCCAGCTGGGCTTCAGAAAAATCTGTGGTGATGGCCCGATGCGTCAGGGCAGAACCAAGAGCCGTGGGGTGCGGTAGCTGAGATAACGACCCGTCGGGGTTGACTCGAAGGCTTTCTTTCTCGATGCCTCTTATGAGGCTATCCAGTCCCGAATTGGGTTGCCGTAAAACACGTATTGTGGCGTCGTCCAACAGCATGGCTAGTTCGTGCTTCCCCCAAAGCCTAAAACACGACCAAAACCGGGGACACTACGCGTCCCGGTCAGGGCATGATGCAAAGATACAGGTTAGGCGCTTGGTCCCGCTGCAACAATGCTTGGTTCTACGTCGAAGCGCTGGAAATTCTCTTGAAACTTGCCTACTAAGCTTGACGCTGCCTTATCGTACGCTTCTTTGTCCGACCATGTATCTCGAGGGTTCAACAAATTCGAATCAACGCCGGGAACCGCTACCGGAATATTGAGATTCAAGCCGGCGATATGAGAGGTAGCTGCGTCTGCGAGAGCCCCGCTTTGTATCGCAGCGATGATTGCCCGCGTAGTAGGTATGTTGAAACGCTCACCCACGCCGTATCCACCCCCGGTCCAACCGGTGTTGACCAGATAAACGCGAGAGCCAAATTCTTCAATACGCTTGATCAAAAGGTCGGCATACACACCCGCTGGGCGAGGAAAGAATGGCGCACCAAAGCAGGTTGAAAACGTGGCTTTGTATGCTTCGGTAGAACCAATTTCGGTGGAGCCTACCGCGGCGGTGTAGCCAGACAAAAAGTGATATGCCGCCGCTTCTTTTGACAGGATGGAAACAGGTGGCAATACACCGCTTACGTCACAGGTCAGGAAAATAATGTTGTTTGGCTCGCCGCCTCGATTCTCCGGAACTTTGGCGTCGATGTTGCTGCGTGGATAACAGGCACGCGTATTTTCCGTTAGCGAGCTGTCCGCGTAGTCCGGATCGCGCGCTTCATCGATGACAACATTTTCAACAATGGCACCGAAGCGAATCGCGTCATAGATGACAGGTTCGTTTTTGCGCGTGAGATCAATGCACTTGGCGTAGCATCCGCCCTCGAAGTTGAAGACTGTGCCCTTGCCCCAACCGTGCTCGTCGTCCCCGATCAGCAGTCGGTCGGGATCTGCAGACAGCGTGGTCTTGCCAGTGCCTGATAGCCCAAAGAACAACGTAACGTCTTCGTTAGGGCCCGCGTTGGCGGAACAGTGCATCGGTAGAACATCTTTTTCTGGCAGTAGAAAATTCAGAACCGAAAACATAGATTTCTTCATCTCGCCCGCGTATCTCATACCGGCGATCAGCACTTTGCGCTGGGCGAAGTTAATCATCACTGTACCGTCGCTATTGGTGCCGTCGCGGTCCGGATCGCATTGAAATGTTGGCGCATTGACAACACGCCACACCTCTTTGTTATGAGGATTGTAGTGATCTGGTGTGATGAATAACGACCGGCCAAATAGTCCGTGCCAGGCGTATTCGGTAGTCACTTCGATCGGCAGGTAATGTTCGGGGTCCGCGCCTACATGCAGATGGGACAAAAATGTTTCCCGCTCAGCGACATGGACTTGCACGCGATCCCAAAGATGATCAAAGACATCTGCGGAAATCGGTTGGTTAATATCCCCCCAGTCGATTGACTCTGATGTGGAGGGTTCGTCAACGATAAAACGATCTTTTGGAGAGCGGCCGGTTCGCGCGCCGGTTTCCACGACGATGGCGCCATTGCTGGCAAATTTGCCCTCACCGCGCGTCACTGCTTGCTCAGCAAGATTGGCAGTCGGTAGGTCGATCAAAGTATTTGTAGTCATATTATTTTGCAAAATGGGTACCGATGAGCGGCGCAAGATTATGCCAGAGTTTGTCGTGGCGAGAATGCACGAAATCTGGGCATATGTTGCTTGCCTCTGTGTAAAACGACTCTGCGCCCCTAAATTAATGCAACAGACCGCCCTCGGACGCCGCCTTTAGCGTGTCGATACGATCAACGACTCGGTCAACATCGGCCTGCTGATAACCGTAGCGCATACCGCAGAACTCGCAGTCTACGGTTATCTCGCCGCGCTCAATCAGCAGGGCGGTCAAATCTTCCTTGCCGAGCATCATCAAAGTGTTATCTGTCCGCTCTCGATCGCATGTGCACCGATAATGTAGCGCCTTGCCTGGCTGCAATGTGTAGGAGTATTCATGGAAAAGACGGTGCAGCAGTACTGGTGCATCCAGGGTGGCCAGCTCCTCATCGGTTACCGTTGCAGCCAATGCGGTAAGCGTTTCCCATGCATCTTGGGCGGCATCACGCTGCGTATCCGTAACACCTGGGTGATTGGGCAGCCGCTGCAGTAAAAGTCCCGTAACCCCGACTTCAGATTCATACTCGGCACCGCCGGCGAAAAACAGACGGGTATCGAGTTGTTCGGAACGCCCAAAGTAGTCTTCCAGACAGCGGGCCAGATCAGCTTGGTCAAGTGCGACCAGTCCCTGATACGGCTGCATTCCGGTGTCTTCGTCGGGCAATAGCGTAATAGCAAGCTGTCCTGCACCGAGCCAGGCCCCAATGTCCTGATAACTTAGCGGAAAACTGGTGTCATCGGTCAAATGCATGATGCCGCGCAGATTGATGTGGTCGCGACACTCTGCGAGTGATCGCCGCAGCGCGCCATTGCCCTGTGATTGCAGAGCAACGGCACCAGAGAATTTGAGATTGTCAGCGATCATCGCAACGCTTGCCAACATCTGTCCTAACAGGTGACTGGCCTGGGGTGGATATGCCCGGAATTGACCAGCAGCTTGCAGCGAGGACTGCAGGCGAACCCACTGACCGCGAATCGGTAGATCGGCAAAACTAAAGCGGAAAAGAACGTCCATAGAGGTTTCCAGCAGGTTGGCTAGGTGTCCGGGGCCTGTTGCCAGCTTTGATCTAGATCTCGAAGCTGAGCAAGCGCGCGGCGGTCTTTTTTGTCGGGTCGAGAGCTGGGTACCGTCAGGCCGGCACGCTCCATACGCCGAGTGCTTTTTCGCAGTTCGCGAAGCTCTATGCTCTCGGAAGTTTCTGTATAAAGCGCCTGCGCTTCGATTGCAGGGCCCCGTTGCTGAGAAAGTTCCTGCACGACGACGGTTTGCACCAGATCGCCGCGGCGAATTTCCAGGGTCTGACCAAGGCGCAGTTCTTTGGACGGTTTCACGCGTTTGCCATCCGCATGCACCTTGCCGCCCTCCACCGCAGATTTAGCCAAGGAGCGGGTTTTGAAAAATCGAGCCGCCCACAGCCATCGATCTATTCGTACCGCGGTCATCCCAGCTCCGCGATTAACTGGTCATAGTGATTGAAGCTAGTCCAGTCTTGCATGTCGCGAGGTGGACGCTTCTGATCTGGTTGCGCAACAGCAAGGGAATAAGCAATACCAAAGACCTCCGCGGCCCTGAGCACCCTTGGCGTATCGTCAACAAACAGCGTGGTTTTGGGGTTAATGTCAAATTGTTCCGTCAGCCATACCCAGAAGGCATTATCTTCCTTTGGTGAGCCAAAATCGTGGCTGGATATCACTTGGTTTACCCGCGTTGTTAACTGCAGTGCTTTATCCTTGATCGCAAAGGATTGCCGGTCTGCGTTGGTGACGATCAAAACGCGTTTGCCGCGCTTTGAGAGCATCTCCAGAAATGCTTCGGCACCGGGCAAAAAGCGGATCAGTTCTGCAGCTCGCTCGTGCAGGGCTAAGATGTCGACCTTCGTCGCATCGTGCCAATAATCTAACCGATAAAAGTCCATGGTGCCCTTGAGTTTCGACATGTGGTCATTTAGGCGCAGGCGCGCCTCTTCAAGGGTCAAGCTGTGATAGTCGGCAAAGGCTGTCGGTAAAAGGTGTGAAAAAATCTGATTGTCGTAGTTGAGGTCTAAAAGCGTGCCGTCCATATCTAAGAGTACGGTATCGATGGTGTCCCAAGGCACCAAGATATGATTTCGATTGACGTTCATGAAAGAGAGGTACCCTCTGCGAAGTGCGCTTTAAGTTGATGATGACGGATGCGCGCGGCTTGCTCCAAGAGCGGTATGAAATGCCGCGGTTGTCGACTAAAGCCGCCTATACTAACCGCGATATATAGAATTAAGTGTGAATTCCCATGCCGTTACCGATCATTCGTAAGACGCAAACTTTGGCCCAGAGTCGGTTTTTCAAGATAGAAGAGCTGCACTTAACTTTCAGCAATGGTGTTGAGCGCGTCTACGAGCGTTTGCCTGCGGTCGGGGAGCAGGGTGTGATCGTAGTGGCAGTAAACGCCAACGACGAGCTACTGCTCATACGAGAATATGCAGCGGGTTTTCACGAGTTCCAGCTCACCTTGCCCAAGGGTGCTGCAGAGCCAGGAGAGAGTCTAGAAGCAGCAGCGAATAGAGAACTCGCTGAGGAGGTTGGTTTTGGCGCGAACGACACCCGCTTTGTAAAGCGTCTTAGCATTGCACCAGGGCATATGGGTTTTACCATTAACGTGGTGATGGCCAAGGATCTCTATATTCACAAACTTCCCGGCGATGAGCCCGAGCCGCCAGAACTGGTGCTCTGGCCACTCGCAAAAATCGACGAGTTACTCGAACATGAGGAATTCTTCGAAGCCCGCGCGATTGCAGCACTGACACTTTGTTTGCCACAGTTGCTGCGCCGCAGTGTTTGATAACAAAGCAAACGACTTTGATAACGACGAGGAATAATTATGGCCCAGGCTATCCCACAAGATTGGGTGGACAGCGTAACGCAGATCGTTGAGGAAGCCGGCGCCGCCATCCTCAAGGTGTACGAGACTGACTTCGACATTGAAACAAAGAGTGATGAGTCGCCGCTGACTCAGGCGGACCTGGCATCACATCATGTCATCGTTACTGGCCTGCAATCGCTAACCCCCAACATTCCGATTATCTCGGAAGAATCAGCACCGCCCCCCTTTGCCGAGCGCTCGCAGTGGTCGCGTTATTGGCTTGTGGATCCCTTAGATGGCACCAAGGAGTTCGTTAACCGCAACGGAGAGTTCACGGTGAATGTCGCCTTGATCGACGCTCACGAAGCCGTCTTTGGAGTTGTGGGCGTGCCGGTACAGCAAAAAATTTACGTCGGCGACGTAAACCAGAGTGATCCGAGACTGCGCGCTTACGTCGACGTTAATGGTGACAGACAGGCGTTGTCTGGTGCGAGTTATGACGATGCAGAATCTGTCGTCCGGGTGGTTGCAAGCCGCAACCACGGCGGCGAGCGATTGGAGGGATACCTTACCGAGTTGGCATCCCAATTTACCGAATGCCAGCGCCGTTCTGTTGGGAGTTCCCTCAAGCTGTGTGTGTTGGCTGAAGGTGGTGCTGACGTGTATCCCCG
>JADHNQ010000015.1 GCA_016779425.1 Pseudomonadales bacterium
TACCTTGCTCAAGACCTTGGAAGAACCCCCCCCAAACACGCATATTTTGCTGTCTACCCAGTACTGGAACCGTTTGTTGCCAACCATTCGCAGTCGATGCCAGTGCTTTCAGGTGCGTCCGTTGGCCGGTCAGGCAGAGACCTGGTTAAACCAGCAGGGCTTGTCCTTTTCCGCCCAGCATTTTGCCCAAGCAGGTTATGCACCCCTCTCAATGCGAGATCAATTTGCCGAGCTTGATGTAGATGACTGGCTTGGCAAGGCCGCGACTGCTTCCCACTTTGGATCCCTGGTCGATGATGCGATTGAGGTCGGACCTCCACTATTGTTGGCGGCTTGGTATCGGGCTCTGATCCAACAGCAAAGTGAACAGCCCAGTCGAGTGCTACTAGCCTTTGCGGAAGAGCTGATGGATACCCGGCGCATGATTGAAACGTCGAATGCAACGAATATCCGTCTGGCACTCGAGCGTCTATTCCACCTATGGCAGCAGGTATGCGGACGCCTGCAACGCCAAACCAGTTAAGACAAAAGCGAAAAGACTGAGGAACATGGCATGCTGATTGATTCCCATTGCCACCTAAATTATCTCGATGATCCAGACGGCGCAATTGAGCGCGCGAGACAAAGCGGCGTGAGCTCATGCCTATGCATTAGCGTCGACGAGGAGGGCTACGCAGGCGTGATTGGCTTAGCGAATACCCACGACGACGTTTGGGCCACTGCCGGTGTTCATCCGGACGCTGCGGATGGCAATCTTAACTGGATCGAGGACGCACTCTCTCACGATCGAGTCGTCGCCGTCGGTGAAACGGGCCTAGATTACTTTCATGCTAGCCAACAAGCGGTTCAGGCCCGCCAGCGCGAGGCGTTCGCCTATCAACTAGATCTTGCGGTGAAAAACACGCTGCCGGTGATCGTCCACACTCGGCAAGCTGAGGCGGATACGCTGGACTTGATGCGGGCATATGCGGGTGTCAGGGGAGTGCTGCACTGCTTTACCGAGTCATGGTCTATGGCTAAGCAGGCATTGGATCTGGGTTTCTTTATTTCAATTTCAGGCATCGTAACCTTTAAAAATGCTGAAAACGTACGCGAGGTCGCTCGTCAAGTGCCAGCTGATCGTCTATTGATTGAGACAGATTCGCCGTTTCTCGCGCCGGTACCCCAGCGGGGTAAGACTAATGAGCCTGCCTTTGTCGCCCATACCGCAGCCTTTCTTGCTGAGCTGAGACAAGTGAATGTTGAAGTTCTCTGCGAGCAAACCGGTGAGAACTTCGTACGCTTATTTGGATGCGGTAAGTGATATTGCCCGCTAGAGCGATCGATTAAAGAAGCTCAAGATCGTATCGAACCGGTGAATTGAAACGTGGGTTTCTTGCATGGAGTGCTTGGCGCCGGGGTAGGTCATGAGTTCGAAGGGTTTGCCTAGCTTTTGCAGTTCTGACATGAGCATCGTGCTGTGGGTAAACAACACATTGTCGTCTGCCATGCCATGCATCAGCAGCAGTGGTCGCTCAAGTTTCGGCAGGTGCGGGATGACACTGCTGGCAGCGTAGGCCTCAGCGTCTTTATCGGGAAGGCCCATAAAACGCTCGGTATAGTGAGAATCATAGAGCTGCCAATCCGAGACAGGGGCGACGGCGACGCCAGCCTTGAAACGCTCTCCTGCCTGACAAAGGCACATAAGGCTCATATAACCACCATAGCTGTGACCAAAAACGCCCACCCGTTCAAGGTCGGCCCACGGCTCCTGGGCGAGCACGCTCAATCCCAAGACCTGATCATCCACCTCGATGTTGCCCATCCGTTTGTAGAGGCCTGCTTCGAAAAGTCGCCCGCGATTGGTCGAACCTCGGTTGTCGAGCTCCAGCACGCCAAAACCTTGCTGAGCAAACAATTGCACCAGTAACGTACCCCAGTCTCGGCGAACTTTCTGCGCACCGGGTCCGCCATACACATACACGATAGTGGGGTGTTTGCCTTTTGGCGCAGCGGGCGGAGTTAAGCGGTAGTGCAGTGCGTGTCCCTCCGCCTCAACAACCCCAAAATGCGGCGTGACATGGTTTGCTGCGAACCGCGCATACCTGTGATCTTCATTGATCAGTTCTTCATAAAGAATATGATTGCCAGGGTGATCGCTTGGTGCAGTGATAACCCTATCGGCGTCAATGTTCATTGCATTGACTGAGATCCGTGCAGGCACATTCGGGCTGCAGAAACGATCGATAAACAGTTTTTGACCACTATGGACGATGACTTCATGCACGCCATCCTCGCGGGTTAACTGTCCATAACCTGATCCATCCAGAGCAACCCCAAATAGATGGTTGTCGATAGGGGAAGCATCCCAGCCGGAAACATAGGCAAAATTCCCGTCGCTGCAGTGGATCTGATTGATATGCGATGGTCCTCGAAGGCGACGAACCCCATCCCTCCGGCCGATGACAATGGCTTGGCGTTGTCCCTGATCTTCTGAGGAGAAAAGTAGATCTTCGCAGGGCAGTTGCTGTAAGTCGTCGGTCAGATTAATCCATGTGGCCGATGTTTCGCGGTAGCGTTCCTGCCAACTGTCCGTTGTAAAGTTATAAGCAGAGAGAACCAGCTTTTGCTGTAGTCGGTCTTGGGTGAGTAGGCACAAGCCATCGGCTATCGGTAGGACTCGCGCCAAGTAAGCATCATGAGTCGTTAAGCCGCTCTGCCAGATTTTGTGTGAATGACCGCTGTGCGTGTCGTGCAGATGTAGCGATACGTCAGGGTTAGCCTCCCCCGCATAGGGGTAGCGTTGGGCAACGGTGCGGCTTCCGTTACCATCGATCTCCATGCGGTGGCTTACACGAACCGGGGCATCATTGTTTCGACAATAGATCAGGTAGCGTTCGCACTCAGACCACCATGCACCGGCGAATCGATGCATCTCTTCCGCGGCCAAAAAATCTGGCAGTCCATAGCTGATGCATTCGTCCGCATCATGACTCACCTGTACTTCGCTGCGGGCGTTCTGAATGTCCTGGTAGAATAGATTGCCGCCTCTTACGTAGCTCATCAGACCACCGCTCGGACTCGGATTGAAGCCACTGTGGCGGTTTCCGTTGGGCGTAATCTGAGTTGTTGCCTCGTCGCTGATATCCTGTTTGAGGTATGCCTGACCATCGGCATACAGTGCGAGGGATCCCAATTCACCCACCCATTGATATTGAGTGATGCCGAAGGTGAACTGGCGTTTGCGTTCTCGCTCGGCGCGCTCAGCATCGCTTAAATTCGTCACGTTCTCATCGGCTTGGGCATCGAGCTGCTGCGCCATCACTATTGGTTTATGAATCTCTTGCTGTCGGTCAAAACACCACAGATCCAACGTGGTTGGGGCGGTCTCGGAGCCTCGTAAATAGCTGATGTATCTGCCGCAGGGTGAAAACTTGTACTGACTGGGCAGGGAAGGCCGCAGTCCCGGCGGGGTGAATAGGTCTGTGGGCGTGAGCGTTGGAGTTGACTCTTGCATCAGGGTGTTGCGCTCTGCGAAATCTTGTCAAATGCATCTCGAGTCAAATTCTCGACTCCCGCTCCCGCGGTGAGTATGCGGACATTGTCTTCAATGCGGATGCCACCAAATGGGGTGAGTAGTTCAATTAGCTTCCAGTCTATGGGGGCACCTTCAGCGCGTTTTTTCTCAAGTAGCATAGGAATGAAATACAAACCGGGCTCAACTGTGATAACCATGTCTCGAGCCAGCGGTCTAGTAAGGCGAAGCGATGCGTAGGGCTCTGGAGGCGGTTTCGTCTGACCGTCTATATCGAGTTGTTGGCCTCCCACATCGTGCACTTGAATGCCCAAAAGATGACCGAGGCCGTGTGGACAGAAGGGTACCGTTAGATCCGAGTTGAACGCTTCTTCGGGTCCGCACTGGACGATGCCGGTGTCGACCAAAATCCTCGCGAGAGACTGGTGCATGGCAGCCTGCAGGTCTACGTAGTTGGCGCCTGGAACCACCTGATCGATAAGGGCGTCTTGGTGGGTTTGCATACGCTCAAGCAGCTCAGCAAACAGATCTGCTGCAGCCTGGGAATAGCATCGCGGTCCGACATAAGTGCGCGTGATATCGCTGGCGTAACCGTCAACGTTGGCCCCGGCATCGATCAAAAGACTGTTCAAGTGTTCGCCAGCCAGCCTGTCCTGATACTGATAGTGCAGCAGGCTGGCATGATGGTTTTGGGCAATGATATTGCCGTAGGGCAGCTGCCATTCGTTCATACCCGTTGCCGCGAGATAAGCAAGATGGATCTCGAACTCACTAGCTCCGCAAGAGAATGCTTGTTGCGCGGCCCGATGACCTTGCGCGCCGCGTAAGGACGCCTGCCGCATACTGGTTAACTCGTACTCAGTTTTACAGGCGCGCTGAAAGTGCAGTGCATGAATGACAGCTGGAGGGTTAATGACACAACCGTCAGCTGCGGCCGTGGAGTCCTCGCTGATTTGTGCGATTTCACCCCCGCCGCTTTTGCATTGTTTGAGATGATCCTGCAGCGCAGTCTGCAAAGCCCCCAAATCACTAAAGACCCGCAGTGACAGGTGATCATTGAGCAATTGTGGGGCTGGAGTCGCGGCATGCCAAAAGTCATCTGGCTGATGAAAGAACAAGACGGGCTCAGTTCCTTTCGCAAAAATAAACCAACTGTTTTCACTGATTTTTTCTTGTGCCAACCACTGAACCATTAATGGATTCGGTCGAAAAGCAGGTCCTTGGTCGTCATGGAAAAAAAATCGCTGATGCCCTGCACCGAGCAGGATGGCGCAATACCCTGTGCGTTCGAGAACGTCCTCCCAATATGAGTGAAGGGTCGCGTAGTGCTCACGCAATAGGGTGGCTCGGTGGTTTTGATCCATAGCAATACTCCGTCTGAGCGCCTGAGTTTAGTGCTGCCAAGGACACGGGGCTAGGGTCGACTTGAAGACGCTGCGATTAATTCGAGACAAGTCTGACTCTCGTGATTGACCAAGAGTGGCAACGTGGTAATTTGCGCCTTACCTTACGCAAAGATCTGGGAGGGAGAGATGGAGAGCTATTCATACGCTGCGCCAAATAGCGTGTCCGAGGCGGTTGCGCTTTTGTCGGACAACGCCAGTATAGGCAGGCAAACACAGATATTGGCGGGAGGTACTGATGTGTTGGTTCAAATGCGCGGCAGCGGGCATACACCTCGCGCGATTCTCGATATTAAGGCTCTGGTCGAAACCAACCGATTAGAGGTGAGCGCTGAGGGCATCTACATTGGCTCAGCAGTTTCCAGCGCGGTCATTAACGAAAATCAACAGCTGCAGGAGGCGCTGCCCGGACTGCTCGAAGCAGCAGATTTGATCGGTTCTACGCAGATTCAAGGCCGCGCGACGATATGCGGCAATCTCTGTAATGCATCCCCCGCCGGAGACAGCATCCCCGCAATGATTGCTGCCAGTGCAGTCTGCGATATCGCAACAGCTACGGGCACGAGGGAACTGCCGGTGGAAGAGTTTGTCGTAGGCGTCGGGCAGAATGCTCTGCAGCCAGGAGAATTTTTACTCGGTCTGAAGCTACCCATGCCGACGCCTGGCACCAAGGATGCGTATTTGCGCTTTACGCCACGGACTGAGATGGACATTGCCGTAGCCGGCGTTGGGGTTTCGCTAACGCTGAAGGAAGGGGTGTGCACGGCTGCTAGGGTGGCTATTGGCGCAGTAGCACCCACAGCTCGACTGGTGCCCGAGGCGGCCAACGCATTGGTCGGGACTGACCTAAATGATCAGGCGCTGGCGGACGCTGGCGAGGCCTGTAAGGCAGCCGCTTCACCGATCAGCGACAAGCGAGGAACGGCGCAATATCGCAAAAAAGTGGTCGCAGTACTGTGTCGTCGCGCGATTGCGCTGGCACATCAGAGAATTCAAGGAGCGTAGCCGTGGCAAGATTGCAGGTAGAATCGACGATTAACGGAGAGACGAAAGAGTTCCTATGCGATGCAGACCAATCGATGTTGGACGTGTTGCGTGATGAGCTAGGATTGACCGGCACGAAGGAGGGGTGCGGCACCGGCGATTGCGGTGCTTGCTCGATACTGGTGGACGGTCGACTCGTATGTGCCTGTTTGATGCTCGGCGTTGAGTCTGGCGGAAAAAGTATCGAGACCATTGAGGGTATTGCCGATAAAGACGGCCTGCATCCTCTGCAGCGACAGTTCCTCGAAAACGCTGCCCTCCAATGCGGCATATGCACGCCTGGCTTCATCGTCGCTTCGAAAGCACTGCTTGAGAAACACCCTAATCCAGATGAGGAAACGATTCGCTATTGGTTAGCGGGCAATCTCTGCCGGTGCACGGGCTACGACAAGATCATTCGCGCGGTCCAAGACGCCGCTGCGGAAATGTCTCACCCCGCTTGATCCTGGGGCGTTTCTGTTCGGGCAAGCCGTCGCCGCGACGTCGCACACAATAGCTACCCCTATAGCAGTTGGTTGGGCATGAGTTCACCACCTAACAACTCCCCCGGGCTCAAAGACGATCTTTCAGGGAAAGGTGAGTCCCGTCAGCGCAGATAGGTCATCGATCGCCTGATCTTGCGAGACCACCTTGATGGTTTGCATACCCAGCGCCTTAGCCGGCTTTAAATTGATGCCCAAGTCGTCTAGAAAAATCGCCTGGGAGCAATGCACGTTAAGTCTGTCACAAGCGATTTTGTAGATTTCGGGATTGGGTTTCCTAACCCCTTCGACACTCGATTCAACGACCAGGTCAAATAATTTCATGACTTGGGCAACCGCGTCGGCTTTCTCCTTGCCTCGCGCCATACCAGGGCCTTCGCCCGCCTTCACATTATTAGTAATACAGGCTACTCGGTAATGTTGCTTGCAAAGCTTGAGTACCTCGACCATACGCGGACGCAGGGACCCCGAGAGCATCGCGATAACCTCCTTGCCAGGAATCCTGTGGCCTCGGGCTTCGCTCTCTTCGGCAAATAGAACATCAAACTCCTCAAGAGAGACGCTATTGGACTCGAACTTTGCCCATGCGTTGATGTCTGGGTTGATTGCATTCGTTTGTCGGATAAAGTCTTTGGGTGCTCCAAGGCGTTCTTCCAAGGTATTGAACGCTTCGAAAGGGCTGCTGGTAAAAACACCGCCAAAGTCCCATAGAATCGCGGTCACAGGACTGTGTGAATCGTCGTTTAAAGTGTTACTGGTATCGTTAGACAATTCGGTCTTCCTCCCTGAATGTGTATTGGGCGCACATGTGCCACCGTAGAAAGAAAGAGTCTAATACGAGGGATGTTGCCAGAACATCAGCAAAATTTGACTGGCAGCTCGTTCCCAAAATGTGCTCCTCTCTGAAGCGATATCCGGGGATACCGCCAGAGCGTCACTAAGAGATTGGTGTGAACCGGTAGCCCACACTGCGGACAGTTTGGATGGTTCCATCAAGACCGAAGGGCTTGAGCACTTTGCGTAACCGCAGGATGTGTACGTCAACGGTTCTTATCTCGATGTAGGTGCTGCGGCCCCAAATCCGATCCAGCAGTTGATCGCGCTCAAAAACGCGATCTGGGTGGCGCATGAGAAGCTCCAGCAGGCGATATTCTGTAGGGCCAATATTGACGTTTTGACCTTGGATAATTAGACGATGACTGCTCAGGTCGATCTGAATGCCAGACGCTTCGATAAGCTCGTCCTCGGGGACGCCTGATCTGCGCATAAGTGCTTTGATTCGAGCAATTAGCTCCTTTGGCGAGAAAGGTTTGCTCATGTAGTCGTCGATACCTGTGTCAAAACTTTTAAGCACATCTGCCTCATCGTTGCGCGCTGTCAACATCATCAGCGGCAGGGCACTTGTTACTTCGTCCTTTCGAATGCGCTTGGCAAGGTCGACGCCGCTCATACCAGGTAGCATCCAGTCCACGATGACTAGATCTGGTAACTGATTGAAAAGTTGCTGAAGGGCAGACTCACCAGACTCGGCTTCAGTGACTCGAAAGCCTGCGCGGGTCAGGGAAAAATTAAGCAGTTCCCTAATCTCTGGTTCGTCCTCGACGATCAAAATATGTGTTGCCATAGGTGTCGCGGGATCGGTGTCGATTAACTGTTAGAAGTTGCAGTGAGTAGACTACCGGATTATGACGAAGAGGTGACGATGCGACAGCTGGCGGTGTAGCAGCGGATGATCGTCCTGCGGTCTTTTTTTCGCTGTTGCCCATATGGGCGTCGGGTCTTTAGCATCAGGGCTAGCCAAAAAAGTGTTCACCGTGCAAATGATCTGCGCGAGCGTATATTCAGGCGGCTGTTGAATAAACGGTTGAAAAATAGGGAAACAAATCATTAAGGGGAGAAACCAATGGGCGATCAAATAAAAATCAAAATGCAGGATGGCTTTGAGCTTAGTGCCTATCGCAGCATGCCCTTGGACCAAAGCAAGGGAGTGGTCGTTGTCATTCAAGAGATTTTTGGCGTTAACGGCCACATTCGAGAGGTAGCGGACGGATACGCTGCGCAAGGGTACTCGGCGATTGCACCTGCGCTATTTGATCGAATTGAGCGCGATATAGAATTGGGTTATGCACAAGCAGACATGGGCAAGGGGATAGAGCTTGCTTTTCAAGGGCTTGAAATGGCTCAAACGATGAAGGATTTGCAGTCAGTCGTGGATTATGGCGCAGCGCAAGGCGCTGTTGGAGTGGTCGGTTATTGTTTTGGCGGATTGTTAACTTACTTGAGTGCCTGTCAGCTCAACGGCGTGTCAGCAGCATCGAGTTATTACGGCGGCGGCATCGCCGGTGTATTAGATCATCAACCCAAGTGTCCGTTAATCATGCATTTTGGTGAGTTAGATGCACACATTCCCATGACGGATGTGGAAAAAATAAAGGCAGCAAATCCTCGCATTCCAGTACACGTCTACGATGCCGATCATGGTTTCAATTGCGACCACCGAGCCAGCTACAGCGAGCAGGCTGCCGAACTCGCGCTACAGCGAACATTGGCGCATTTTGACCAACATCTGTGACGTTAATTCCTGCTCGAAAGCGGGTGTTTTGACCGTGATCGTAGTTAAGGCAAAAAAAGAAAGGTGGTGGGTAAACGCAGACTGGGGCGCCAGAGCTCTGCTAGGCGTGTGCAATCGCCGAGATGGCCTTTTTTCGCTAGATCGAGCTTTCCGCAGGCCAACGAGTATTGACAATATCGTGACCTTTGTTGATCCTTCGTGCCGGACAAAGCGGGGAGGCCGCAGTCGTTCTAGCTGCGATTGGTGATTTTCAGGCGGCACAGTGGATGTTTAACGGTTCACTCGCCATGATCGAGCCATAAGAAGCTATATCTAAATTTGCCTTGGCAAAAAAACTGGCAGAAGAATAAATCTTGCAGGTCCGCTCCGGCGGTGCCTAGGGTGAGTTCAGCCATAAAGAAACTAGGGATTCCAGTAGGAAGTACTAATGAAAAAACACATGCAAAAGCTGTCGCTAGCGCTATTGACCAGTGCGGCCGTATTTTCCGGATCGTCAGCAATGGGTGCTACGTTGAGCGATGTTTTTCAGGCTGCCGAGCAGATGAACGCGCAAGCGAAGCGCTCGCAGGCCAAGATCAACGATCTCACAGACGAGACGCGTCAGCTTCTGAATGAGTACAAAACGGTGCTCAAAGAGGTCGAGGGGCTTCGCGTCTATAACAGGCAGCTTGAGAAGCAAATTGGCAACCAAGAACGTGAAATGGAGCAACTGTCTCGCTCCATCGACGAAGTCACGGTCATTGAGCGCCAGATCACGCCTTTGATGTTGCGCATGATTGACGGCTTGGAGCAGTTTGTAGAGCTAGACGCACCATTTTTGCTGGACGAGCGCCGTGATCGGGTTAACCGACTACGAGAGATGATGGATCGCGCCGATGTCGCGGTTTCGGAAAAATTCTCCCAGGTATTTAGAGCCTTCCAGATCGAGAATGAGTACGGGCGCACCATGGAAACCTACCCGTCTACGATCGAAATCAACGGCGTCGAGCGTAAGGTCGATATTTTGAAGGTGGGTCGAATTGCCTTGGTTTATCAGACGCCGGATGGTGAAGAGACAGGCATGTTTAACCCAACAACTCGTGCTTATGAGTCTGTTGATAATTCTTACCAAGCCTCGGTACGTCAGGGTATTCGCATGGCTCGTCAGCAAGCGTCAATTGACATGCTGAGCTTGCCGGTAGTTGGAGCGGGAGCAGCACAATGATCATCGACATATTACAGCTTTTGAATAAGACGAAGCTGCTAGCAGCGGCAGGACTAGCAGCGGCTGCCACAGCCTTTACTCCCGTGAGCATAGCTGAGGAGAGCACTACGTCTGCCAGCGATCTTGTGGTGAATGAGGCCAGTTCCTTGGACGAGTTGCTGGAAAACGTACAAGCCCGTCGGGTCGTGGAATCGCGTGAAAACACAGCCCGCGAGCAGCGTTTTGCGAACGAAAAGGCTCAACAAGCGCGCTTGTTGCAAGAGGCGGAAGCCGAACGACGACGCGAGCAGCAACGCTCAGATCGCCTCGAGACTCAATTCGAAGAAAACGAGATTCGCATCGGCGATTTGACCGAGCAGCTGGATAAGCGTCTTGGCAGTCTTCGCGAGCTCTTCGGTGTTCTCCAGCAGGTTGCAGGCGACACTAGGGGCGGATTCGAAGGTTCCTTGATCTCAAGCCAGTACGCCAATCGCGGCGAGTGGATGGGCGAATTGGCAAAGAAAATGGGTACCTCCAGCCAGCTAGCGACCATTGATGAAATGGAGAGTCTCTGGTTTGAGTTGCAGCGCGAAATGACCGAGTCGGGGAAAATTTCTAAGTACCCTGGAACAATTACAAAGCTCTCGGGCGATAAGGTTGATACTGAGATCGTTCGCGTTGGCTCTTTCGCTCTCATTGGCGAGGGGGAGTACCTACAGTGGGATGCAGACAGTCAGTCTATTGTAGAGCTGCCTCGGCAGCCTACCGGACGGCATGTGTCTACTGCTGAAGACCTGCAGGCAGCGGCTCCCGGTGAAGTTGTAGAGTTCTCGGTGGACCCAACTCGCGGCTCGCTACTGGCGCTGCTCATCCAAGCGGCAACCCTGGGCGAAAGAATCGGATCGCCTATTGCATCCATCGGAGAGTGTGGCCTGCCTTTCTGTGACGGACAAGGCGGAGAGGTCGGCTCTGTGATTATCTTGGGCGGTATCCTCGGTGTTCTATTAGCACTCGAGCGTTTTGTTGCCCTCTTCTTGATTGGCAACAAAGTGGCTGCGCAGAGAAAGGATGCGACCGCTCGCGGGGACAATCCTCTAGGCCGCGTGCTTAAAGTTTATGAAGAGAACAAAGAGGTCGACGTTGAGACGCTGGAACTCAAATTGGGCGAGGCCATACTGAGCGAGACTCCGGCCCTAACGAAGTACATTAACATTATTCAGGTGATCTCTGTGGTCGCACCGCTCACCGGTCTATTGGGAACCGTTATCGGTATGATCGAGACCTTCCAAGCGATTACGCTATTCGGTACGGGTGATCCCAAGACCATGGCAAGCGGTATCTCCAAGGCACTGATGACAACCGTACTGGGTCTGTGTGTTGCGATCCCGACGACGTTATTGCACGCCTTGGTGAGTGCAAGATCGAAAGGACTTGTTCATGTGATTGAAGAGCAAAGTGCTGGAATCATCGCTGAACATGCAGAAAAATCGGGTAAGACCCTAGGTTAAGGCACCAGACTTAGTCTAAGGAGACAACCGTAAAATGTTTAACGACGCTTACTTAGCGATCATCAGGTTCATGGAAATGGGAGGCGATGTACTTTGGTTCATCGCCGCGATTACCTTCCTGATGTGGAGCTTAATTTTCGAGCGCATTTGGTTTTTCCGAACCGAGCATAGGACAATGGTGCTTGAAGCAAGCTCCAAGTGGGAAGGGCGAAGCGAGCGCAAGTCTTGGAGTGCGCACCAAGTTCGAGAGGGCATTATTTCCGACGGCGCGACACGTATTGCGGGGAGCCTACCGATTATCGAAACCTGTGTTGCTTTGTGCCCGCTGTTTGGTTTGCTGGGGACGGTCACCGGAATGATCGCGGTATTCGACGCCATGGCGACCCAGGGCGGTAACGCACGTTCCATGGCGGCTGGTGTCTCGATGGCAACAATTCCGACCATGTCTGGAATGATTGCTTCTCTGTCCGGTTTGGTGGGCACCACTTATCTGAAACGCAAGGTCGAATACGAGACTGAGCTTTTTGAAGATCAACTAACTCTCGACCATTAGGTTTAGGGCACAGGAGAATACTCATGCGCAGAAAGATGCGGCGCATTTCAAGAAGCGAAGAAGAGGCAGATATTAATCTAACGCCCATGTTGGACGTTGTCTTTATTATGTTGATCTTCTTTATCGTTACAGCAACATTCATCAAGCAGGCGGGTATCGATGTTTTACGTCCCGATGCGCTCACCTCTGAGCAAAAACCTACGGTTGCTCTCTTGGTAGCCATTAGCCCTGGTGGTGATATATGGATCGACAAGAAACGCGTTGATCCAACGTCGGTTCGATCTCATATCGAGCGCCTACATGCCGAAAACCCTAAGGGCGGATTGGTTGTACAAGCGGATCGAGCGTCGACCAATGAAAAGCTCATGGTTGTACTTAACGCCGCCCGGGCTGCAGGAATGCGCGAAGTGGCCATTTCAACCGAAAATAATTAGGCAGGTAGTACTATGGTCGCTCGTTATGCGATAGGCGTTGGCCTTGGAGCACTTGTTACATTCGCGTTGTTCTTTTTGATGCAGGCCATCATCGCAACCAATGAAGCAAATTTAGATGAGGGGGTTAAGGGCAAGCTCCTTGACTTTGTTCGCCTGCAGGACGATCAAGACATTGAGACGAAGCAGCGTAAACCCAAGCCGCCCCCGCCCCCGGATGAACCGCCACCAGATATGCCAAAACCCGATTTTGAGGCATCTGATATATCGCAAGGCGTTGATATAGGTTCAGTTAATGTAGACGTTAATCTGTCTGTTGAAGGTGGAGGGTTCAGTTCCGATGGTGAGTATCTGCCAATCGTTAAAGTGAACCCGCAGTATCCGCGCAGGGCACAGACGCGCGGTATTGAGGGCTATGTGACTCTTGAGTACATCGTCACAAAGACGGGTGCGGTCAGGGATCCGGTCGTGATTGACGCAAAACCACCGGGTATCTTTGATCGGGCGGCGATCGATGCGGCGTTAAAGTACAAATACAAACCAAAGGTTGTAAACGGTGAACCGATTGACGTTGCAGGCGTAAAAACACGTATTACGTTCGAGTTGGCCGAATAAATATCAGGAGTTGTTTGAGCGATGACCGATACGACAAAGATCAAACAAAGACAGCGAGATGGCGCAGCCAAGGCTCTCTTGGGTAAAGCGCGTAACGCGAGCCTTACGCTTGTAACCCTTGCTCTGTTGGGGCTCGCCAGTCCCTTCAGTGACTTGGCGGCCAACCTGGGCGCAGCTCAGGCGATTGCTCAGGAAGCCCCAGAGAAAAAGCAGACACGTCGTGTTCCGTCTCTGAGTGAGGCGGTGTACAAAAAGCTCGGCGCAGGGCAAGAATTGATCGACGCCAAGGATCTAGATGGTGCTCTGTTAGAAATCCAAGAGGCGCTGGAGCGTTCAAAACGCTACAACGAGAATGAAATAGCAAACCTGCATAACATGCTGGGATACATCTATTACCTGAAAGAGGATTACAACGGCGCCTTGCGCGAATACAAGATTGTTGTTTCTCAGGGAGAGAAGATTCCAGAAGGTCTAGAGACCACGACGCTCTATACCGTCGCGCAGCTAAGCTATGTGCAAGAGAACTACGACGACGCTCTGAAGTATATGGAAATCTGGATTTCCAAGGCGCAAAACCCCTCAGCGGATCCTCGGTTTTTTATGGCCACTGTCTACTATCAGATGAAGGACTTTGACAAAGCCATTGAGCAAATGGAGTTAGGGATTCAAATTGCTGAGGAGCGTGGCACTACGATCAAAGAACAGCAGTGGAGTTTGCTAACATTCCTGTACTTCGAAAAAGAAGATTGGCCCAACGTTATTGAGACGCTGAAAATACTGGTCGAAAAGTTTCCCAAACGTGAACACTGGGTCAGGCTTGCCGGAGTCTACGGCCAAGAAGGCTACGAGAAAGAGCAGATGTACTCATTGGAGGCGGCCTATACCGCTGGCTTCTTGGAGAAGAAAAGTGATTTCACGAACCTTGCCGGTTTGCTAATGCAGGAAGAGGTACCCTATCGCGCCGCTAAAGTGCTAGTCGCCGGCTTTAAAGCTGAGGCGATTGAACGGGATTCCACAATTCTGCAGTCACTCGGACAAGCTTGGCAGCTGGCACAAGAGGTGGATAACGCAATCGAGATTTTCGAAGAGGCTGCGAAGCTCGCCGACGACGGAAAAATCTATGAGCGCCTTTCATACCTGTACTTGGAAGATGACCAGTACGATCGCTGTGTTGATTCAGCCTCTGGTGCCCTGGACAAGGGTGGCCTGCGCAAGGAGCAATCGGTGCATATCGTTAAGGGTATGTGCCAATACAACTTAGATAAACTAACAGCCGCGAGAGATTCCTTTGTGCAATGCCGTCGAGTTGCTCGACGATCAGACGACACAGCGAATCAGCGTGTTTGCGGTCAATGGATCACCTTTATTGATCGCGAGACAGAACGGTTAAAGCAGTTGGCTGCCGCCGGGTAGCCGTCTGTTGGGACCTGATTGTTTCTAAGCCGGTCATAGACCGGCTTTTTTTTGCAAAATTTAGGAGTGACGCGGTGTTTACTGGAATTGTTCAAGGTTTGGTAGCCGTGGTTGGCGTGGAATCAGAAGTTGATTTGACCCGTATCGAGCTTGCCATGGGTGACCTGGCAGATGGTATTGAACTTGGTGCTTCGGTAGCGGTCAACGGCACTTGTCTTACGGTAACTAGGACCGGTGACAACGGGCGAGTCTGTTTTGACGTCATAAAGGAAACCTTAAAGACAACGAATTTGGGAGAAATTTGCCCAGGAACCCAGGTTAATGTTGAGCGCTCCTTTAGAGTCGGTGACGAGGTTGGGGGGCATATTGTATCCGGTCATGTAACGGCTACCGCTTCGCTTTGCGAACTGCACAATGAGGGGCACGATCGAGTGCTAACGTTTGAACTCGACCCCCAGTGGATGAAGTTCGTGCTGCATAAAGGCTATGTAGGGGTAGATGGGGCGAGCATTACGGTCTCTTCTGTCGATCGAGCGGCAAGCACGTTTTCCATAAGCCTAATCCCAGAAACCATTGAACGTACGACGCTTGGAAGGATATCCCTAGGCGACAGGGTGAATATTGAAGTCGACAGCCAAACCCAGACTATTGTTGAGACCATAGAGCGGGTAATGCAGGATCCGCAAATGCGTGAAGCGATGATGCAACAAGCCAGCTCTGGATCAGTTGCATGAGTTTTCACGAGAGATTGCGGCAAGTCTGGCGATCCAAAAATTCACTGGTTTGTGTGGGTATCGACCCCGAGCTGGCGAAAATACCAGCTTATCTTCATGACGAAGCAAATCCTTATTTGGCGTTTGGCATCGGCATTGTTGACGCCACTGCACCCTATGTCTGTGCATTTAAACCCCAAGCGGCTCACTTTGCTGCGGTCGGCGCAGAGGACCAGCTGGCCAAACTGATCGCCTATATCCAGCGCCACTATCCCGAAATACCCGTAATCCTCGATGCCAAGCGGGGCGATGTAGGCAGTACGGCAGCGCTCTATGCCAAGGAGGTATTTGAACGCTACGGTGCGGACGCGGTAACCGTTAACCCATACTTGGGCTACGAGAGTATCTCACCGTATCTTGAATACACCGACCGCGGCGTGATTGTGCTTTGCCGTACCAGCAACCCAAGCAGTGACTGGATTCAAGCTGTCCCCTTGAACAATGAACCCCTATACCTATCTGTGGCTCGTAAGGTTCGTGAATGGGATAAAAATAATCAGTGCATGCTCGTTACAGGCGCGACCTTTCCAGAAGAGCTTGGCAGAGTGCGACGCGTTATTGGCGACATGCCGCTTTTAGTGCCTGGAGTGGGGGCTCAAGGCGGTGACGTTGAATCCGTGGTGAAAATGGGCCTAGACGATGATGGGTACGGCCTTTGTATCTCAAGCTCGCGGGGCATTATTTACGCGGGGAATGGTTCTGATTTTGCGGAGCAGGCGGCAGTGGCTGCAAAAAAATTGCGCGACCAAATCAATGAAGCGCGCAGGCATAGCTGCGCCACTAAATGAACGATGACTCCCTCGGGCCGACGGCGCTAGCCGTCGTAGTCGCGCAGCAGGTTTCGGGCAATAATCGTTTGCTGAATTTGGCTAGTTCCCTCGTAAATACGAAACAAGCGCACGTCTTTATAAAAGCGAGCGACTGCGTATTCCTCCATATAGCCAGCCCCGCCATGGAACTGAACAGCTTTGTCGGCGACACGTCCTACCATTTCAGTGGCAAAAAGCTTGCAGCATGAGGCAAGCGTGTTGACGGCTTCGCCTGCATCTCTGCGTGCGGCGGTATCAAGAACCATGCATTTGGCTGCGTAACTTTCTGCCTTGCAGTCTGCGATCATGCCCTGAAGTAGTTGGAACTCAGCAATCGGCTGCCCGAACTGTTTTCGCTCCTTGCCATAGCCTAGGCATAAGTCAATGAGCCTTTCTGCGCATCCCACGGAAAGTGCGCTGATATGAATTCTGCCCCGATCGAGGGTCTTCATAGCGCTTTGGAAGCCTTTGTTGAGCTTCTCCGGCCCACCGAGCAGGCGATCAGCCGGCACGCGACAGTCTTCGAATATTACGTCGCAGACGTGAGCACCTTTTTGCCCCATTTTTGCGTTGGGTGCGCCGAGAGTAATGCCGGGGGTGTCAGCATCTACCAAAAATGCGCTTACACCCTTGGCGCCAGGCGCGTCCTGATCGGTGCGGGCAAACACGGTAAAGAGTTGGGCGCTGGGAGCGTTCGTGATGTAACGTTTTGTGCCATTTAGAATAAAGTCGTCGCCATCTCTGACGGCCTTGGTTGCCAGAGACCCGGCATCGGATCCTGCATCAGGCTCTGTTAGGGCGAACGATCCTATGATCTCGCCACTAGCGAATTTAGGCAAAAAGTAGGCTTTCTGTTCCTCTGTGCCGTCCATGACGAGACCTTGGGAGCCGATGCCATTATTGGTGCCAAAGATTGATCGAAAAGCCGGCGAAGTACGGCCAAGCTCCATGACGACGCGGCACTCTTCATAGGTATTGAGTCCAATCCCGCCGTATTGTTGGGGAATGGTCAGCCCAAATAGTCCCATCTCGCGCATTTCTTGGACGATTTCGGCCGGGATGCTGTCCTCTTCTGCAACTTGTGCCTCCAGCGGGATCAGTCGCTCGTTGACGAATTTTCTAACCACGTCGATCAGCTGTTCTAAGGTGTCTTCGTCCATGGCTGGAGGCAGAGTGGCAGCTATGTTCATGGGGATTTCCTTCAAAATAAGAAATAATCATAGCGCGGCAGGTCCCACGCGTCGAAGTGTGCTTCAGGGGCAAGCAATCAAAAACTTGGGCAGAAGCTTGCCCGTTGGTCATTTCGTTGCAGAGACTGGGCCGCTGCATTAGCCTTGCTTCCTCAAATAGAGGAAGTACGCATGAGTAACGATAAAGCGCCGTTTGCCTGGGACGATCCCTTTCAACTTCAGGATCAATTTACCGAAGAAGAAAGAATGATCCAAAGTTCGGCCCACGACTATGCCCAAGACAAGCTTTTGAGCCGGGTGCGCGACGCGTTTCGCAACGAAAACTTTGACCGCGAGATCATGAATGAGTTTGGTGCGATGGGTATGCTCGGCGCGACGCTGCCTGAAAAATATGGGTGTGCGAACGTAAACTATGTTTCCTACGGCATCATGGCTCGCGAGGTAGAGCGCGTAGACTCTGGGTACCGTTCGGCGATGAGCGTGCAGTCGTCCTTAGTAATGCATCCCATCCACGCTTTTGGCAATGAACAGCAGAGGGAGAAATACCTACCAAGGCTCGCGACCGGCGAGTGGGTGGGTTGTTTTGGATTGACAGAACCCGACCACGGATCTGATCCCAGCAGCATGGTCACTAACGCTAAGCGCGTTGATGGCGGTTTCGTGATGAACGGCGCCAAGATGTGGATCACCAATTCTCCCATCGCTGATTTGGCGGTTGTTTGGGCGAAGCTTGACGGCGAGATTCGCGGCTTCATCGTCGAGCGTTCCTTTGAGGGGTTTAGTACACCAAAAATTGAAGGAAAGATGAGCCTGCGAGCTTCTGTTACCGGCCAAATCGTGCTGGAGGATGTATTTGTTCCAGAGGAAAATTTACTGCCCAACGTCAAAGGGTTAGCGGGACCATTCGGTTGTTTGAATCGCGCCCGTTACGGCATCGCCTGGGGCGCCATGGGTGCTGCTGAGGCATGCTGGCATGCGGCCCGCACCTATACTCTCGAGCGCACGCAATTTGGCCGCCCGTTGGCCGCCAACCAGCTGGTGCAAAAGAAACTCGCAGACATGCAAACCGAAATCGCATTGGGGCTGCAAGGGTGCCTGCGTATGGGCAGGATGTTCGATGAAGGAACGTTGCCCATCGAAAATATCTCGCTGATGAAGCGCAACAACTGCGGCAAGGCACTAGACGTGGCCAGAGTTGCCAGGGATATGCACGGCGGCAACGGCATCTCTGATGAGTACCCTGTAATCCGCCATGTCATGAATCTCGAGACGGTTAACACCTATGAAGGTACCCACGATATCCACGCTCTGATTTTGGGCCGGGCTCAGACAGGACTACAGGCTTTTTCATAACCCCTAGTTTTAAGCCTTGCTGGTAGGGGCACGTATCTCAGCGGGGGACGTTTTTGTAGGTAAATTGCCACAAAAAATGGGGTGCGATTCGCAAAAAGGTGTAAGAAATTAGCTATCGTGATTCTAACCGTTTGAATAAGGCTTAAATGCCGCCTATCTTCGATGGTCCTACCAAAATGGGGCTTTCGTTATGACGAGTATATTGCTTGCTGATCATCACAGCCTTTTTCGGGCTGGTATGGTGAAACTGATTGATGGAATCGGGGGGTTTACGCTAGCGGCAGAAGTAGATGCCGGTGGTGCCGCAGTAGAATATGTAGCCCAGTATACGCCGGACATTTTGCTGCTTGAGATGGGCATGCCCGACATGTCTGGGTTCGAGGTATTGCGGCGCATTCAGCGGATGCATCTGGGGACTCGTGTTGTCGCATTGACGAACTGGACCACGCAGCCAATGCCCCTGCATGCCATGCGTGCTGGCATCGATGGCTACCTGGGGAAAGACATCGAACCGCAGGAATTTGAAAAAGCCCTGTACAAGATTCGCTTTGGTCGGCGCTATATTTCTGAAGCTATCGCCCACGACCTAGCCCGCTTCGCCTACGGTGACCTGTCAGATAATCCGTTTCAACTTTTATCTGTTCGGGAAGTGCAGATAATGCTCATGGTTTTGGGTTGCAAAAGCCCCAACGCGATTGCAGACGCGCTGAATCTGTCTGCCAAGACGGTAAACAGCTACCGATACCGCGTTTTTGAAAAGCTTGGGGTGAAAAGTGATGTCCAGCTAACCCTATTGGCAGTTTGGCATAACGTTATTGAGCTCGGTATTCGTGAAACTTCTAGAGGTGAGGAGGTCTCCGTCTTGCCAAGCCGTAAAGGACCGCTTGCAGCGCGCTCTCAGAGTGATGACGCATTGGCTGCCACGTTGGGAATCAGGGATAGTGACAAGTCTGCCTGA
>JADHNQ010000016.1 GCA_016779425.1 Pseudomonadales bacterium
AAGAGTCCGGCTATTGGGAAGGGTGTTTGTCCGTACCCGGTCTACGCGGTTTCGTGTACCGACCGCAGCATGTGCGTGTCGACTACACAACCATTTCGGGCGAGCAGGCGTCCCTGGAGCTCAAGGGCTTTTTGGCCACTGTGGTGCAGCACGAGTTCGATCACCTAGCCGGTAAGCTCTACGTTGATCACATACGTGATATGACCCAGCTCGTATTTGAGGACGAATGGCTCGCACATCAGCAGGAGCCGGGCTAGAAGCGCTGGCCAGGTTGTTGTGAGGCGTTAGCGCAAGAACAAATCGTAGGCAGGGTTGTCTTGCTCTGACCAGAACCGGTACCCAATACGCTGCAAATACGCCTGCAGTTGCTTACGCTCGGCAGCGCCCGCGTCGAAGCCCACAAGGACTCTTCCCCAGGCGGATCCGTGATTGCGGTAGTGGAACAATGAGATGTTCCAGTCGACACCCAAGCCTGAAAGAAACTGCAGCAATGCCCCAGGCCGCTCAGGAAACTCAAATCGAAATAGCATCTCTGACCCTGGATTACCCCGATGACCGCCCACCATGTGACGGACATGTACCTTGGCAGCCTCGTTCTCAGTCATGTCAAAGACTCGGTAGCCCTTAGACTCAAGCTGCGCAACCAGCGCCATGCGATCTTCTTTCGACTTCACACCGATGCCGACGTAAATATGCGCTTGCTCCGCATCCGCGCAGCGGTAGTTAAATTCGGTAATCGCGCGTTTTCCCAGGGCGCGACAGAACTTTAGGAAACTGCCCTTGGCTTCATCAATGGTGACCGCTAGCACCGCCTCCCGCGCTTCACCAACTTCTGCGCGCTCTGATATGTGGCGCAAACGGTCGAAGTTCACATTAGCGCCACTGACAATGGAAACCACATGGGACATACCCGGATGGGCATCGACATAGCGCTTCATGCCGGCAATGGCCAAGGCACCGGCGGGCTCAGCCACACAGCGTGTGTCTTCAAATACGTCTTTTATGGCGGCGCAAATTTCATCCACGTTTACCACCACCACGTCATCGACATATTTCTTGGCGACCTTGAACGTTTCCTTGCCAATTTGAGCCACGCTGACGCCATCGGCGAATAGGTCCAGTTGGTCGATGGGCAACCGCACGCGACGTCCAGCTCTCATCGCTACGTCAAGGCAGTTCGATCCTTGAGCTTCCACACCGATGATTTTGGTCTGTGGATGCAAATACTTCACGTAGGCGGCGACCCCAGCGACAAGCCCGCCCCCGCCGACGGGCACAAATATCGCATCCAATGGCTCACTGTGCTGATTAACGATTTCCATGCCAATGGTGCCTTGGCCCGCGATCACATCGACATCGTCATAAGGGGGTATGTAAACCAGGCCCTGCGCTTCGCAAAGTGTGTTGGCATGCTGGGATGCCTCGTCGTAATTATCGCCGTGCAATACAACCTTTGCTCCGCGGTCGCGTACGGCGTTCACCTTTATGCTGGGTGTATTTTGACCCATGACGATGGTGGCGCGAATACCGAGTTTTTGTGCAGAAATAGCCACGCCTTGCGCATGGTTCCCCGCGGATGCGGTGATAACACCAACCGCTTTCTCATCATCGCTGAGCTGCGCCATTTTGTTGTAGGCACCGCGCAGCTTGAAACTGTAAACCGACTGCATGTCCTCACGCTTCAAGCTGACGTTAAGGCCCAGGCGCCTACTCAGCAGTGGCGCGTCAGACAATGGGCTCTCGACCGCCAAGTCATACACTTTTGAGCCCAGAATTTTCTTTACATAACTTTCTAACATGCCAACAATTTCTCAATCATCCCCCGGACTTTACTGTCCGTTGTTGTGCCACTTCGCAAACGAGGCGCTTTATCAGTCATTCTCAGGACGAACTCAAGCAAAAAGCCGCAGAAGCGGCCATTTCATACATCGCCCCTCAGCTGGGTCGCAAAAGCATCGTCGGGGTTGGTACCGGCTCAACGGCCAATTGCTTCATCGATGAGTTAGCCAAAATTCGGCACACCTTTGATGCAACCGTCGCTTCCAGCGAGGCAACCCAGCAGCGATTGGTCGCACATGGCATTACGGTGCTTGATCTGAACGCGACCCCGCATCTAGATGTCTATGTGGATGGCGCAGACGAGATTGATGGCTTGGGGAACATGATCAAGGGGGGCGGTGCAGCCTTGACCCGAGAGAAAATTGTCGCCAGTGCCGCCAATCAGTTTGTTTGCATTGCGGATGATAGCAAGTTAGTGCCAAGTCTCGGTGCCTTTCCACTGCCTGTCGAGGTTATTCCCATGGCACGCAGCTTGGTCGCGCGAGCCCTGGTTCAATTGGGTGGACAACCTATTTGGCGCGAGGGTGTGACTACCGACAACGGCAACATTATTCTCGATGTACACAACCTTAAGATCGAGCAACCTCTAGAAATGGAGCGTCGCATAAATGACATCGCCGGGGTGGTATGTAACGGGATTTTCGCTCAGCAAGCGGCTGATGTGGCATTTTTGGCCGGAGAAAATGGCATTACCAAATTGCACTCTTCAGGCACACAGGAACCCAAGTAGGGCTTTTCGCCTTCTGCGTGACGGGCCTTTGGAGTCGACGGATTCCGCGATTAATCTACTCTCATAGGGGCCTTGATGCGCTCTAACTATGACCCACTCGACAGTTTAGGGTCTGATGATCGGGATTGATTCCTGCGTTTGGCATACCATCTTCCGTCTCAGTATTCGTTTTATACCAACGATCTTTGGAGAGAATGACCTATGCGCTGCCACGAAGTTGATTACGAAATTCATGGAAATTCCATGCAAATTGTTGAGGTGGAGCTTGATCCCGGCGAAACCGTGATCGCCGAAGCTGGTGCAATGACCTACATGGAGGATGGCATCACCTTCGAAACTAAAATGGGTGACGGCTCCTCGGCGGACGAAGGCGTGATGAGCAAGCTCTTTGGCGCGGGTAAGCGCATGATCATGGGTGAGTCCATTTTCACCACACATTTCTCAAATTCTGGCAGCGTCAAAAGGCGGGTCGCTTTTTCTGCCCCCTACCCTGGCGACATCATAGCCATCGACATGGCGCAGCTTGGTGAACAAATCATCTGCCAAAAAGACGCTTTCCTTTGCGCGGCGCTAGGGACGAAACTCGACATTGCTCTAAACCGCAAGCTGGGTGCAGGCCTATTTGGCGGCGAGGGTTTTATTTTGCAGCGTCTCGAGGGTGATGGACTGGCCTTTGTGCAGGCTGGCGGCACCATCGTCAAAAAAGAGTTGAAGAACGAAACTCTGCGTGTAGACACAGGCTGTTTGGTCGCTTTCACTCCTAGCGTGGATTACGACATCGAGCGCGCAGGTGGTCTTAAGTCCATGATTTTCGGAGGCGAAGGCCTCTTTTTGGCAACCTTGCAGGGCACGGGTACCGTATGGCTGCAAAGTTTGCCATTTTCACGCATGGCCGACCGCATCCTATCGGCTGCGCCCCAAATGGGCGGCGATGATAAAGGCGAGGGTTCAGTACTAGGCGGTATTGGAAGGTTGCTGGATGGCGACAACCGCTAGCGCCAATAATCGCTCATGCCCCAGACAGAGGTAGCAGCTTGTCAGGGTTGAGGATTTGATCCGGATCAAACACATGCTTTAAACCGCGCATCAGCGCGATTTCTTCGTCACTGCGGCTATAGCCCAAGAAATCGCGCTTGAGCAAACCAACGCCATGCTCGGCGGAGATGCTGCCCCGACGCGCCTGCACCAGCTCGAATATCTTCGGACTCATGGTGTGGCCGACATGAAAAAACTCTTCAACCGACAATGAGTCAGGCCGCAAAATATTCAGGTGCAGGTTGCCGTCACCAATATGGCCATACCAGCAAACCTCAAAGTCTGGGTAACCCTCCCGCACGTAGCGATCTACATCAGCGAGAAAGGTCGGCACCTCGCTAATGCGTACTGAGAGATCGTTTTTGTAGGGCGTGTACGGTGCTAGGCTCTCTGAGATCCCCTCACGCAGCTGCCACAGCGATGCCGCTTGGGCCTGTGACTGACTCACTACGCCATCGACCAACCAACCCTGATCCATGCAGTCGGCAAACGCTTCCTCTGCCTTGGGCAAATCAGATTCGTCAAATTCCAGCAGGGCGTAATTTTCCACGCGGTTTTCGAGCGGCGCTGGCAACCCTCGATGGGCCTGTACTTTTTGCAGCGCCAGATCCGAAAAAAATTCAAACGCTGAGAGGGTGAGACGGTCATTAAAACCATTCAAAATGTTGAGCAGATCCGTGACCTTGGGCACGCCGACGACCATGACAACCTGAGGCTGAGGCTGAGGGGCGAGACGCATCTCCAACTCGCCAATAAGGCCAAGCGTTCCTTCAGATCCGATCATGAGGTGCCGAAAATCGTAGCCGGTGGCGTTTTTAATCAGACCCGCGTTGCAGTCCAGTAGTGCCCCGGCACCGGTGACCACTTTCATGCCAGCCACCCAGTCTCGCGTCAAACCATAGCGTATGACCTTAATGCCCCCGGCATTTGTCGCTACGTTGCCGCCGATTTGCGATGAACCCGAGGACGCAAAGTCCACGGGATAGAATAAGCCCTGCTCTTCGGCAAATGCCTGCAGATTCGCGGTTATCAAGCCTGGCTGACAGCTTACGATGCGATCCTTGGCAGAGAAATCGAGGATCTTGTTCATGCGATCAAAAGATACGACCACTTCACCCTGACTGGCTACCGCGCCGCCGGACAAACCGGTTCGGCCGCCAGAAGGTACAAGCTTTAAGTGATGGCTACGTGCATAGGAAACCAGATCTTGAATCTGATCAATGCTTTCAGGAAATACGATCGCGCTGGGCGCTACCACAAAGCCGTTGGTCCAGTCCTTACCCCAAATCTGCAGGCTCTCAGGGTCTTCCTTAATCTGTTTAGACGCTAAAACCTCAGACAGCATGCGTTTCTCCTCGCGGGCTGGTCCAGTCGCATACCGCATCGAGTCGCTCCCAAATTGCGGCCTGTATTTCTGGTGTTTCGTTCACCAGATGATGCCGTGCTGGAGGCACAATATGGAGCTGGCTTTGCGGATAGACGCGGGCTAACACCGGCAAATTATGACGGTAGCTGACCGTGCGGTCTTCGTATCCATGAATGATGACGGGTTTCAACGCCGACGGACGAGACGACTCGAAATGCCTGAACCAGTTAGCCATGGCATTAACCCAGGCAACGGGTAGTGTCCGTGCCTGCAGCGGGTCTTGGCTCAATAGCGCGACAAAATCAGGATTGTCGATATTCGTCGATACATCTCTGGGCCGAGAAGCCACCGTGCGCTTGGCGAGCTCGAATACCCAGCGCATCACAGGCCATGCATAAGGCCTAATCAAGGGTGCTAACAATATCATTTCGCCATTTGGCTGATCGTTTTGAGCGAAGCGTTGTTGCTGCCAGTACTCCATGGTCAGTGCCCCACCCATGCTTTGGCCAAACCAGTGCAGGGGAAGGGCATCAGCTAGGCGCTGTCCGATTTTATGGACAACCTCGAGCACCTGAATATAGCGCTGAAAATCCTCGATAGTGGCCTGAGGACCTGTCGACAGACCGTGGCCTATTTGATCAAAGCCGATGACCGCTACGTTGCGTTGCAAAAGCTCGCTAACAAGGTGTCCGTATAATCCCATATGATCATAGTAACCATGGCAGACCAGTGCCCATGCTGCGGGCTCTCGTTCTTGTGGCACAAAGGTTTGCGCAAAAATGCGCTCCTGTCCGACGGCGAAAACGCCATAGGCGCGCTTTGCTCCAAGGGCCTCGAAACCTAAGCTGTAGTAGGCGTTGTATTGCTCAAACAAGGCTGGGTCCACTTCGCACCAGGTGCCTTCGTCTACCGGAGGTGCGGCCAAGGCCTGGATAAGGGCCGCATCATCGAAGAGACCTTCGCCGCGTTTCGGGAGCTGTGACACCGTGACGGCCTAAGCGATCAGTGGTGCCAGTTCGCCAGCGGCGTATTGGATGAACATCGACTCCAGCGACTTAGCCTGAATTTTGTCGGCATTGCCCGAAGTGCCAAAGGCCTCGTAGCGAGCAATAACAACATCCTTCATGGCTTTCTGCGATACTGCCAGGTACTTACGCGGATCAAATTCTGCTGGATTGTCTGACAGGAATTTGCGAATCGAAGCCGTAGACGCTAGGCGCAAATCCGTGTCGATGTTGACCTTGCGAACACCGTGTTTGATGCCCTGCTGGATTTCTTCTACAGGCACACCGTAGGTTTCTGGAATTTCACCGCCGTATTCGTTTATTTCCTTCAGAAGGTCCTGTGGCACGGACGAGCTACCGTGCATGACAAGGTGAGTATTAGGCAGGCGTTCATGGATGGCCTTAATGCGGTCAATGGCCAGGATGTCGCCCGAGGGAGGACGGCTGAACTTGTAGGCCCCATGGGAGGTACCAATGGCGATAGCCAGCGCATCTACCTCTGTTTTTGCCACGAAATCTGCCGCCTCTTCTGGGTCTGTCAGCAGTTGATCCATGTTCAGAACGCCCTCAGCGCCGACGCCGTCCTCTTCACCAGCGGTACCGGTCTCCAAGGATCCCAAGCAGCCGAGTTCACCTTCCACAGAAACGCCGCAGGCGTGCGCCATTTCCACCACACGCCGGGTCACATCCACGTTATAGGCATAGTCTGCAGGGGTTTTCTGATCCTCTAGCAGCGAACCGTCCATCATGACCGAGGTAAAACCCATCTGCATGGAACGCTGGCAGACATCGGCAGACGCGCCGTGATCCTGATGCATGACTACCGGGATGTGGGGAAATTCCTCTACCGCTGCCAGCATCAAGTGACGTAAGAAGTTTGGTCCCGCGTACTTTCTGGCACCCGCAGAGGCCTGCACAATGACAGGACTGTTGGTTTCGTGAGCCCCCTCCATAATGGCGCGCATTTGCTCCAGGTTGTTGACGTTGAAGGCAGGAACACCGTAGTTGTTTTCTGCAGCATGATCTAAAAGTTGCCGCATACTGATAAGAGCCATAACTGTTCTCCGATAAATTCTGTTCAGCGCTCCTTGGACTGCGCGCTGCCGATTAAGGCTATCCGTTACGCTTTGGCGCAGCGATCGCCCAGTACCTTGACCGCTGGCAGGGTTTTGCCCTCAACCAGCTCAAGAAATGCCCCACCACCCGTTGAGATGTATGAAATTCCTTCGGCGATATCGTACTGCTCGACCGCTGCCAAGGTGTCGCCACCACCTGCGATGGAGTAGGCATTGCTTGCTGCAATCGCCTCACCCAGCACCTTGGTGCCTTGTCCGAATTGTGGAAATTCGAATACCCCGACGGGGCCATTCCACATAATTGTTTGCGCGTCGATCAAGCTCTCAGCCCAGGCTCGCGCGGTGACTGGGCCGATGTCGAGAATCATCTCGTCATCGGCAACATCATCTATCGCTTTCACCACGCCAACCGCATCCGCGGCAAATTCCCCGGCGACCACTACATCGACTGGAATAGGAATGTCGACCTGCTCGGCAATCCTGCGGGCGGTATCAACCAGATCCGCCTCGAAGAGCGAACTACCCACTCCATAACCAGCCGCGGCAATAAAAGTATTCGCAATACCGCCGCCAACAATAATGCGATCAGCAACGCTGGCCAGGGAGCCAAGAACATCTAACTTGGTGGACACTTTAGCGCCGCCAATGATGGCCACCATGGGGCGAGCAGGTTGTGCCAGTGCCTGCTGAAAGGCCCTAAGCTCCGCTTCCAATAGAAGCCCGGCGCATACCTGGGGTGCAAACTTAGCTACCCCGTGGGTAGAAGCTTGGGCCCTGTGCGCTGTGCCAAAAGCATCCATGACAAAAACATCGCATATAGCCGCCATGCGCTGGGCAAGTTCATCTGCGTCTGATTTTTCACCCGTAAAAAAGCGAACATTTTCCAGCAGCGCAACCTGACCCACTGCCAGGCTCCCAGCCTCTTCTAAATCGGCCAACAGCACAACGGACATCTCCAGTAGTTCTGCCAACCTCTCGGCTACCGGGGCCAGGGACGCTTCGGGATCAAAGTGACCCTCGCTAGGGCGACCTAGATGCGACATCACCACAACGCTAGCGCCTTGCTCTACGGCCCTTGAGATCGTGGGAACCGTGGCGCGAATACGGGTATCACTGGTTACCGCGCCATTGAGCAGGGGAACATTAAGATCTGCCCTGATCAAAACCCGTTTACCGGTTAGGTCCAGCTCGGACATCGCCGTAATGGGCGGTAGTTTCATGCTTTTCTTCCCATCCTTATGCTGACAACTCTATCGACAACGGCTACCCAATTCGGGCCTGTCTACCTGCCACGGCCAAGGCTGTGGCCACGATGCGTTCGGTCGTCATCCCCAATGTTTCTAGGGCTTGAGCACCAGGGGCCGACATGCCAAAGCGGTCAATTCCCACTACCGCACCATCTAAACCCACATATTTAAACCAAGTATCGGGGTGGCCAGCCTCTACCGCTACTCTGGCACGCACTGACGCGGGGAGCACCGCTTCTCGATACTCCGCATCCTGCATCTCAAAAACCTCCACACAGGGCATGGAGACTACGCGTGCAGCGATTCCCTGCGCCAACAAGGATTCCGCCGCCGCCATGGTAATGGCCACCTCTGAGCCCGTCGCGATCAACAATACCTGCGGTGATTGATCTGGCTCGTAAAGTACATACCCTCCGCGCTTAACGTTCGCAAAAGCCTCCTCTGAGCGCGCTTGCGCCGACACTTTTTGACGCGTAAAGACCAAGGCCGTGGGCGTGGTGCGACTGGCCATGGCGGATTTCCAGGCCACCGCAGTTTCCACAGTGTCGCATGGACGCCAGGTCGCCAGATTGGGGGTGGTACGCAAATTAGCCAGCTGTTCTACAGGCTGGTGCGTGGGTCCGTCTTCACCTACAGCAACAGAGTCGTGGGTATATACAAAGATATTCGGCAGCTGCATCAGCGCCGCCAGCCGCACCGCGTTGCGGGCATATTCCATAAAGATCAGAAACGTGCCGGTGAAGGGACGGTATCCTCCGTGGAGCTGCATGCCGTTACTGATCGCGGTCATACCAAACTCGCGCACACCAAAACTCAGGTACTGATCGTCATTCGCCTCGCCCCATCGAGTATTGTTTGAACCGGTCAGATCGGCGGAGCCGCCGAAGAGTTCCGGCACTCCCTGAGCCACTGCCCCAATGGCAGCTTGCGATGACTTTCGTGTTTCCAGATCCACAGGATTCGCCTGCTGATTCTGCGCAAAACTATCGATAGCATCTGACCAGCCCGCGGGCAGCTCTCCACTCATGCGCCTTTCGAATTCGGCAGCCAGCGCAGCATTGCTCGCACGATAGGTTTCGAGCTTCGCCTGCCATGCCTGGTGTCGTTGCGCGCCGGAATCACGTTGATCCCAAGCAGCTGCGACGTCACCAGGGATCTCCCATGCGGGCGCGGCCCATCCTAGCTCGGCCTTGGTTAACGCGATTTCCTCCTCGCCGAGTACGGAGCCGTGAGCGCTAGCCGTGCCACCTTTGTTGGGTGATCCGAACCCGATCACAGTCTTGCAACACACCAAGGTTGGTCGCCCATCAGATTCGACCGCATTTTTTAGAGCATCGCTGATTTCTTCAGCATCATGACCGTTGACGTTACGAATCACACGCCAGCCATAGGCCTCAAAGCGCGCGGGCACGTCTTCACTGAACCATTCCTGCACCTCGCCGTCTATGGAGATGCCGTTATCGTCATAGAGGCAAATGAGCTTTGACAATGCCAGGGTGCCAGCAAGTGACGCGGCTTCGTGGGAGATACCCTCCATCAAACAACCATCGCCTGCGACCACCCAAGTACGATGATCAACCAGGTCGATCTCCTGGGTGTTGAATTCTTTGGCCAGCTTTTGCTCCGCCAGTGCCATGCCTACCGCCATGGCAAAGCCCTGGCCCAGGGGGCCTGTCGTGGTCTCCACCCCGGGGCATTCGCCGAACTCCGGATGACCAGCAGTCTTGGAGTGGAGCTGCCTGAAGTCCTTTAAGTCCTGAAGGCTGACGTCATAGCCAGTTAGATGAAGCAGCGCATAGAGCAACATTGAGCCGTGCCCATTCGACAACACGAATCGGTCGCGGTCAGGCCAGAGCGGGTCATTGGGGTCATGCTTGAGAAAATCTCGCCAAAGAACTTCGGCCACATCGGCAAGCCCCATGGGAGCTCCCGGGTGCCCGCTGTTTGCGGCTTGCACGGCGTCCATGGCCAATACCCGAACGGCATTCGCGAGCTGAAAACGTGAGGACATAGTATTTCTCTCCGACGTGAGAGCGTATTGTCCGTGTTTTCCTACCTATGCTGCAAATATTCTGCAATTTAAATCAAATTTTCGTCACTTAAACCCACATTGAATATCCAGTAGCATCCGCGCTCAATTTGAAGGACGGTCTGCACCGGTCAGGAAACAGAGGGAACTTTCATGTCAGCACAATCATTATTTACGTCCGAATCCGTTTCTGAGGGCCACCCAGACAAAGTCGCTGATCAGGTATCTGATGCAGTCGTTGACGCCATGCTTGCCCAAGACAGCGAGTCTCGGGTCGCCTGCGAAACGATGATTAAAACCGGTATCGTGATGCTCGCCGGAGAAATTCGCAGCGAAGCCGTTGTCGACTTCGACAAGCTTGCCCGTTCCGTTATCGAACAAATCGGTTATGACGGCCCCGAAATCGGTTTCGACCCAGAGGCCTGCACGGTTGTCAACGCGCTCGGGCAACAGAGCCAAGACATCGCCATGGGCGTCGACGAATCCACCGATCATGAGCAAGGTGCCGGTGATCAAGGTTTGATGTTTGGCTACGCGACAAACGAGACCGATGTGCTGATGCCCGCGCCAATTGTCTATTCGCATCGTTTGGTTGAGCAGCAAGCCAAGGCCAGACGCAGCTCTTTGAAGTTTCTGCGGCCTGACGCGAAAAGCCAACTGACCTTTCGCTATGACGAAGCGGGTAAACCCATTGGCATCGATGCCGTGGTGCTTTCCACCCAGCACTCTCCAGATGTCGATCAAGGGACTCTGCGAGAGGCCGTCATGGAGGAAATCATTAAGCCAGTATTACCCCAAAACTGGGTCACCCCTGACACGCAATTCCATATCAATCCAACAGGGCAGTTCATTATCGGAGGCCCGGTAGGCGACTGTGGATTGACCGGACGCAAAATTATAGTCGATACCTATGGCGGTATGGCGCGTCACGGCGGCGGGGCTTTTTCTGGCAAAGATCCGTCTAAGGTGGACCGATCTGCCGCTTATGCAGGGCGTTACGTAGCGAAAAACATAGTCGCCGCGGGTCTCGCGGAGCGCTGCGAAATTCAGGTGAGCTACGCAATCGGCGTTGCAGAACCAACTTCGATCAGTGTCGACACCTACGGCACAGGCAAAATCAGCGACAGCGAAATCATTCAACTTGTCCGTGAGCACTTTGATTTGAGGCCCAAGGGACTAATCGCGATGCTGAACCTGAAGCGACCTATTTATCAGCAGACTGCCGCCTATGGCCACTTTGGTCGGATCGGAGACGACTTCACGTGGGAGCGTACGGATAAGGCAGAGGCGCTCGCAGCCGCCATCCCCTAACAGCTGGAACTCGCCATGATGAGTTCCTAGGAACTCATCATGAGCCAGACAGATCGTCCAGACCCACTACCCACACTGAGTTTTGAGTTCTTCCCTCCTAGGGAAAACGATGGCATTGCGAAATTGTTGGATGGCACGGTCACCAAGCTTGCCGCATTTGACCCAGACTACTGTTCGGTGACCTACGGTGCTGGCGGCTCCACTCGACAGGGCACCCGAGATCTTGTTGAGGCGCTGTTGGCTGCACAAATCAACGCCGTCCCGCACCTTTCGATTGGCGGTAGCACAGATACGGCTTTGCTAGAGCTTGTCGAGCACTACCGAAATATCGGCGTAACGAAAATTCTCTGCTTACGCGGAGACCAGCCGTCGGGGGATGCAAGCAGACCTGTTTACGCGAGGGATTTGGTCGAGCGCCTACAGCAACACTACCCACAACACTTCGAGCTGGCGGTGGCCGCCTATCCTGAGGTTCATCCCGACGCGTCTTGCGCCGCGAACGACTTGATTCACTTTTCTGCCAAGGTCAATGCTGGTGCAAGCTCTGCGATTACCCAGTACTTTTACAACCCTGACGCCTACGGTTTTTTTCTCGATCGATGCGCCAAGGCAGGACTCTCCATACCGGTCACGGCCGGCATCATGCCGATTACAAATGTTGAAGCCCTGCAGCGCTTTAGTGCTAAGGCTGGGGCCGACATTCCTCGATGGTTGGCCAAATCGATGGCGACCTATGCGTCAGACGAAAAAGGCCTGATCGATTATGGCGTTGAGGTGGTGACCAACCTGTGTGAAAGGTTGCTAGAGATGGGGGCTCCCGGGCTACACTTCTACACCCTTAACCGATGGGGAGCGAGTAGCCGAATTTGCCGTAATTTAGGCTTTCTCGAAAGATAATTTGTCACGCCTAAACCGTTTTTTCTTCGCCGGAGCGCACTGCCCCGGCGATATTCTTCAGCTTGATGCTGAACGCTCAAACTATCTATGCCGCGTACTTCGCATGCGCGAGGAAGAGGACGTAGACATTTTTGACGGCGAAGGCGGCCTCTACCGCTGCCAGGTCAGCAAAGCACATCAGCGGCGAGCTCAAATACGGGTTGTCGAGCAAATCGTTTCCATCAAGCGGCCCGACCGGGCACCCTCACTGGCAATAGCGCTGCTTAAGGGCCAAGCCATGGATCGCGCGATCGCCCAGGCGACGGAGCTTGGCGTACAACAGATTTGGTTATTGCAGGCGGATCGAAGCAATCTTCCGCTCACCGGGGAACGCCTGGACCAAAAACTAAGCCATTGGCGGCGGATCATTGCATCTGCTTGTGAGCAGTGTGGACAAACCTGGTTACCCGTACTGCACCCGCCCGGGACGGTAAAAGCCTGCATGAATGAGACGGCAAATGGTGTGCCAATCGTTTTTGACCTCGATGGCGCCTCTTTGCCTGACCGAGTCGAAGTCGAACAACCGCTCGTGTTCATTGGCCCAGAAGGGGGTTGGAGTGATGAGGAGGCACAGTTTTTTCGCGATCAAGAGGTTGCTAGGTATCGGTTAGGGGACACAGTTTTGCGCGCGGAGACCATGCCCGCTGTCGCCTTGGCACTGATTCAGCATCTCAGGGGATGGCCTGCCTAGCATCTTTCGGCAGATTCTCTCGCAGACGTTCAACGGCATCTGATACCGCCTGCATGTCGGCCTCAAGTTCTGAGGTTATTGTGCCTTCTCCGAGCTGCTCTTGGTATGCCCCCAACAGCCCCGGCAACATATCCAATACCGTCGCGAGCTGCACTTGGGCAAAAGCCGCATTCTCAATCGCCGGCGTTTTTTCAGCATCGCCGAGGAAAAACTCCCCCCCGGATGCCAGCACGTCAGCCCGCTCAATCACGCGTTCGTATTGGGAGTCGTTTATTTGGGTTTGATTTACCGACATCTCGCCTACGGGAGGCAGGGTTAAGGCGTGAAGCAACGTTTTGGCATCGCCTAATACCTGATCATGTTCAGGCGCAGCAGCCAAGGTGCCGTCCAAAAGACGATCCAACAGATTTATTTGGGCGCCGGTTATTTCTAAAACATCGCGCCACTGACGCGCTGCAGCAAAGTCTGCGACCTGGACGAAGGACAAGCGTAATGACGCCAGATCTTTCGTGGTTTGGAGCTGGCCCAACAACGTTATCCATTGTTCCGCATCTTCGTCGCCCGGCATTTGGGCGCTGGCCAGGGCAGTAGTAAGAGGCACAACCAAAAAAGCGACTTCCAGCGGCATCACCCTGTCTGCTTGGGGTACCTGTTGGGCTTGCCGATCCAGATCCTTTAACGATTTACCTACCTGCCGCAGAAGTTCGAGGCTTTTGCTGGTTAACGGCAGCCGATCTGCCGCCAACGCATTCAACCAGCGGGCCAACAGTGTCCACGAGCTGTCCGGCGGTAGCACGGTGCTAATCGTTTGCGCCACACGCTCCATCCTCTGGAAGCCGACTTTGCGATTCTCATCCAATATTACTGCCAGCAAACCGCGCTCGAAGTCGCGTCGATTATGGAAAACCTGGGTTGGAGTGAGTCCGCTCGACACGTTTCGTTTACCTTTAGGCCATTCGGGCCCGTGAGCATAGACCAAAGCTCGCAAAGTCGGACAGGTGCACGAAGAATCGAGTCTAGACTACCCACGCAGGCCGGCATTTGCTTCACCGGCACAACAATCGTTACCTTACTGTCCTCATTTTCTTAGCAGGTACCTCCATGACCAAGATTGCCTTTCTGATGGATCCCATCGAAACCGTCGCGATCAAAAAAGATTCGACCCTCGCCATGATTCGGGCGGCTCAGGTTAGAGGCATGGATGTTTACTATTGTCGGCAGGAAGACCTAGTGATCTCTGACAACCGCGTCTGCGCCTATTTGAGCCGTTTAGCGCTGGTACCGCAATTCGCCAAGTCGCTCGATCCTGCAAGCGTTAACAACGGCCAGGATTCCTGGTTCACCCTGGCGCCGGAAGAACTGATGCCACTGTCCACCATGGACATCGTTATGATGCGAAAGGATCCCCCCTTCGACATGGAATACATCTATACGACCTACCTTCTCGAGCGAGCGGAATCAGAGGGGGTAAGAGTAGTAAACCGGCCGGGATCGTTACGAGACTGCAACGAAAAACTCTTTGCGACCGCCTTTCCCCAATGTTGTCCTCCGCTTGTGGTGAGCCGGCGCTTGGACGAACTGAAAAAGTTTCACGCCCAGCACAAAAATGTGGTCTTTAAAAAATTGGACGGCATGGGTGGGGCTTCAATCTTTCGCATCATGGAGTCCGACCCCAATCTTTCCGTCGTCTTGGAAACGCTGACTGATGGCGGCCGCGAACAAATCATGGGCCAGGTTTATTTACCTGAAATTGTCGATGGCGATAAGCGAATTTTGATCGTGAATGGCGAGCCGGTGCCTTACGCTCTGGCACGAATTCCGTCCGCGGGCGAAACTCGTGGAAATTTGGCCGCTGGGGGGCGCGGCGAAGGGCGGCCCTTAACCGACCGCGACCGCTGGATCGCTGAGCAAGTCGGACCAGAGCTGGTCAGGCGCGGGCTTAACTTTGTCGGTATCGATGTGATTGGCGACTACTTGACCGAAATCAATGTCACCTGCCCAACCTGCATCCGAGAGTTAGATGCTCAGTTTGGTTTGGACATCGCCGGGGATCTCATGGACTCTCTCGAAAGCTAGCATCCAGCGATTTATGATTGCGACACTCTACAGAGAACGATTTTACTTTACCGTACTGCTGGCCATCGGCATTCACGCCGTCTTGGTGCTTGGCATCAGGTTCGAAAAAGAACCGCTGAAAGCTACCACTGAGCCTCTCGCGATCGAACTTCATCAAGGCATGGATGCGCTGACGTTGGACGGCGCCGCGACAACACCAAACAATGATTCCTCGCCGTCTGACCCACTGCCCCAGCGAATATCCGATCAGCAAATATCCAACCTTGCTGACTCGGTGCCTGAATCCGATCCATCTCCCGCGCCTTCTTCCGCGCTATCTCCGGCGCCGGTGGCATCTAAAAAAGCCGGGCCGCCGCCGTTGAAGACCCTAGATACCAGGCAACTGGCAGAGCAAATCGTATTGTTCGATCAGCAAGCAAGACAAACTCGGGGTGATGCGCGAACAAGAGACCTTTCTGCAACAGGGGCGCCAAGTGCCGCAGAGGCCGCCTACCTCGCGATGTGGCGTCGCAAATGCGAGCGCCTAGGAGGAAACAATTACCCCGCAGGCAGACTGCAGGGAGAGCTCACGCTTCGCGTATCCATTCATCACTCGGGACAACTACTTGATGTCAGGTTGCTGCGATCCTCGGGACACGAGGCACTCGATGCGGCTGCCTTGAAAACCGTCAGACAGGCCGCACCATACCAACCCTTCAACGTCGACATGCGCAAGCGGTATGATGAATTGACGTTCACTCGAACCTGGCAATTCAGCCGTAGCGGATCTTTCATCAATTGATAGGGCAAAACGATATGGTGAGGCCAGTCTCTTAACGCCATGAACCTGACGAACCACTTTTTGCTGGCTCTTCCTACGCTGCATCAGGACTATTTCGCTGCATCGCTGACCTATATTTGTGAGCACAGCAGCGATGGCGCCATGGGCATCGTCGTCAATCGCCCCTGCGATATCAGCGTTTTGGAGCTGCTTAACCAACTCAACCTGAACCCGCAACGACATTGGGTCGATTACCCCGTTATTGCGGGAGGGCCTGTGTCCACAGACCGCGGCTTTATGCTGTTCGCTGGAGCGGACGCCTACGACTCGTCTTTCACCGTTGCCGAGGGTGTGCATCTCACCAGTGCCTTTGAATCGCTTCGGGCAGTGGCCAATGATGAGGGTCCAGAGCAATTTATGATTGCCCTTGGCTATGCCGGCTGGGGAGGCGGGCAGTTGGAAGATGAGATCGCGCGCAACGTCTGGCTCACCGTTGAAGCAAATCCAGAGATCCTCTTTGATCAGCCCTATGAGAAACGGCTGGATGCTGCGGCCAGCCTCCTAGGGATTGATTTGAACCTAGTTTCCCCGGATGCCGGATATAGTTAATGGCTGAGAGTGAAGGCTATGTAATAGGCATCGACTTTGGGTTAAAGCACCTGGGCGTCGCTGTTGGTCAGACGGTAACCGGGACTGCCAGTGGATTGAGCACTCTGAAAGCCCGCAACGGCAAGCCCAACTGGTCAGAGATCGACGAACTCTTGATTCAATATCGTCCCATCGCCCTGGTGGTGGGGCTGCCGCTGAATATGGATGGCAGTGATTCTGATATGTCCCAACGCGCGAGCACTTTCGCTCAGCGCATTGCACGACACACTCGTCTGCCAACCTATTTGGCAGATGAACGCCTTTCTTCATGGGCAGTAAAAGACGATGACGTGCTGACCGGAGACATTCACGCTAGGTCTGCATGTTTAATAGCCGAGACCTTCTTAAATGACTGCAGCGTTTGCCTGCCGGTGAAGACCGAGTTGCACCACCCGACATGAAGCCTGTATCTGAAAAAAATCTCGCTGTCCGCCTCAACCAATTAAACGAGCGCATCGAGAACGCCTGCGTGGCAAGCGGCCGATCCTCAGAGGAAATCACGTTAATCGGGATAAGCAAAACCAAGCCTGCCGAGGAGGTTGCTGCGGCCCACGCGCTCGGACTGAAAAATTTTGGGGAAAACTATTTGCAGGAGGCCAGCGGCAAAATTGATGCCCTGGAGGGATTGGCGGCGACTTGGCACTACGTTGGCAATATCCAATCCAACAAAACCAAGGAAGTCGCCAAATACTTCGACTGGGTCCATACCGTTGACCGCAACAAGATCGCGCAGCGCCTAAATGCTCAGTGTCCGGCAGATAAAACTATCCAGGTGCTCATCCAGGTCAACATCGATGAAGACCCTAACAAGGGTGGCTGCAGTCCTGGGGAGGCATTGGAGCTCGCTCAGCAAATGATGTTGCTGCCCAGAATTCAAATTCGAGGATTGATGACCATTCTCAGTAAAGACTCGATGCCTAGGGACAGCTACGAAAGCGTGGCACAATTGTTTACTGCTATTGCCGCTAAACTGCCTGCGGATCAGCAGCGATGCTGGGATACCTTATCCATGGGCATGACCGACGATCTTGAGCATGCCATTGCAGCAGGTACTACGCAGATTCGAATCGGCACAGCCCTTTTCGGTGCCCGTGGATAACGCAGGGTCCTAACCAGCCAATGCACAATGTAGGAACGCCACAATGACCATCGCATTTATCGGTGCAGGCAACATGGCAGGCAGCCTCATTCGCGGCCTGCAGGCCGGCGGTTATTCCGCCGACGATATCGTCGCGGCGGATCCCGCCCAGTCGCAGTTAGATGCACTCGCCACTCTCGGCATTAGCACCACGGTCGATAACGCCCAAGCGGTTAATCAGGCAGAAATCGTGGTGCTTGCCATCAAACCTCAGATCACAGGTGATGTTGTACAAGCACTACCCGCTCTCCAGCCCGATCAGTTGGTCATCTCAATCGTTGCAGGCATCGATACCCGTAGCCTTGGCGACTGGCTGCCAGATCGACAGCCCATCGTGCGCTGCATGCCAAACACCCCGGCTTTATTGGGGGCAGGCATTACTGGCCTATATGCCAACTCTTGGGTAACCGACATTCAGCGCAATGAGGCAGAGGCCATACTCAACGGTGTCGGCAGCAGTGTTTGGATCAGCGAAGAGAGCCAGCTTGACGCAGTAACTGCAGTTTCTGGTAGCGGCCCTGCTTACTACTTTTTGTTGATGGAGAGCATGATTGAAAGTGCCCAAGCGCTTGGTCTTGACGCAACAGCAAGTCGACGGCTGGTAGTCGAGACCGCCCGCGGTGCGGCATTGATGGCCTGCGAACCTAAGGCTGACCCCGGTACATTGAGGCGCAATGTGACCTCTCCGGGTGGAACCACTGAAGCCGCCCTTAAGGTCATGCAGGAAGAAAACCTGGACCGCATCATTGATCGCGCATTGGGCGCCGCCAAGCAGCGCGCTGAAGCTCTCGCCAAAGAATTTGGAAGTAAAGCATGAACCCAACACTTTTCATGATCGTCGATCTGATCTTTCGACTGGCGACCCTGTTGTTTCTCGTTCGATTTTTGCTGCAAGCCTGCAAGGCTGATTTTTACAATCCGATCAGCCAGGCCGTCGCCAAAGGCAGCGACGGTCTAGCAGCCCCCTTGCGGAAACTACTGCCAAAGACAGGCCGCTATGACTTGGCGACCCTTATTTTAGCCTGGTTGATGAGTATCATTTTCATGGTGCTGATTACCCAAGGGGGCTTGGACGTCATCTCATACCTTGGCGCCGGCCTGATACGCTTGGTTTCCACTCTCATCGACTTCTACTGGTGGTCGACCCTGCTGTTGGTGATCGCAAGCTTCGTGAGCCAGGGCAACTACCATCCAGCGCTATCGCTCCTTGACGAGTTGCTCTCACCGCTTATGACGCCGCTCAGGAACATTCTGCCGACGGCAGGGCCCCTGGATTTTTCACCGATGATACTGATCTTGATGTTGTCCATCGTGCAGCAAGCGCTGCCGAGCGCCTACGGTTGGATATAGCGCTATGCGTTCTGAGGCCTCCTCGATCGGCAAGGTTAGCCCCCAACACTTTCGGTGTCAGGAACCTTTGACGCTACAAAACGGAGCCGTGCTGCCAGAGTACGAATTGGTCTATGAGACTTATGGCACGCTCAATGACGACAGGTCCAATGCCCTGCTAATTTGTCATGCACTGTCCGGACATCACCATGCGGCAGGGGTTCACGCAGACGAGGACTCGAAGCCTGGTTGGTGGGATGCCTGCATCGGCCCGGGCAAAGCCATGGATACCAACCATTTCTTCATCATCAGCCTGAACAACCTGGGCGGCTGTCACGGTAGCACCGGACCACGAAGCATCAATCCAGCCACCGGCAAGATCTATGGCCCTGACTTTCCAAATGTTGTGGTTCGAGACTGGGTTCGTTCCCAGGCAGCCTTGGCAGATCATCTTGATATCAAATCATTTGCTGCGGTTGTCGGTGGCAGCCTTGGCGGCATGCAGGCACT
>JADHNQ010000017.1 GCA_016779425.1 Pseudomonadales bacterium
CAGTACAGCGCAGCATCGACCGGCGACGGCAACGCGCAGGGGAAACTTCGCGCATGCTGAGCAACCTAAGCCCGCTGCCGACGCTGTCGCGGGGTTATGCCGTACTGCGCGATCGCGATAGCACGGTGCTAAGCGATGCCGCGGGCCTTGCCGCTGGGCAACACATTTCAGCGCAATTACGCGACGGGCGATTCACCGCCGAGGTATTGGAAATTGACGTTGGCGCCACTTTGAACCAGGCCTTGGAGCCGCACCCAAACCCTAGCGACGAGAAAGGTTAATGACCGGCCAAACCCATAATTTCCTCACCACCAAATCTAACGCCCGCCTGCTGTGCATGATAATGATCTGGGTTCTCGGCTGTTACGTTGTTACTGCCAGTGCCGCCGACGCAGCCGATAACCGAACGGGTGCAGATGAAACACCCGCCTTGTTGCAGAACGCTGTCGTTCCGGGCGGCATCTACCGCTGGACGCCACCTGTCAAGGCAACCGATATACGCTTTAACGCGCGCCCGGTAATGCGCATGCAGGATCAGGTGTTGGTCGGAATCCCGCTAAGCCAGCCCCTGGGGCCCGCTACTCTTGCCTATCAAGTTGCCGGTGAAGCCTTGAGCCATACGTTCAATATTGTCGATAAGGCCTATACAGAGCAGCACATTACGCTGCAGAACCGCGAGATGGTTAACCCCAACCCCGAGCAGCTTGCCAGAATACGCGAAGAGAGCCAGCGGCAACGCGCGCTATACCTTCGATACTCTGACGCGCCCGCTCCGATTTCTGGATTTATCCAGCCGCTGCAGGGCCGTATCAGTAGCCTCTTTGGCCATCGTCGTTTTTTTAACGGTCAGCCACGCAACCCGCACAGTGGATTAGATATTGCGGCCCCTTCGGGCACCGAGATTAGCGCGCCGGCGGCAGGCGAAGTGACCCTGGTAGATGATCTGTACTACAACGGCAAAACGATTTTTCTCGATCATGGACAAGGGCTGGTGACCATGTACTGCCACTTAAGTGCGTCTCTGGTCATTGAGGGAGAACGAGTCGAACAGGGTGATGTAATTGGCTTAGTCGGTGCCACCGGACGGGTAACCGGCCCGCACTTGCATTGGTCAGTCAGTCTGAACGGCTATCGAGTTGATCCTCAGTCGATGATGGCCGAGCTGTCCCCCGAATCCTAAACGTAGCTACTTTTTCGACTTCTTGCGGTGTTTGATGCTGCGTTTGCGCCGATCTAACTGGCGCTGGGTCAGAACATTACGTTTACCGGCAAACGGGTTGTCGGAGTCTCGAAGCTCGAGTTTTACTGGATTGCCAACGAGGTTAAGCGCTTCTCGGAATCCATTTTCTAGAAACCGCCGGTAGCTCGATGGCAAGGATCCAAGCTGGTTTCCATGTACGACGATCCGGGGGGGATGCGCACCCGCACGTGTGGCTACCTTGACCTTGATCGATCGGCCGCGCACGGAGGGTGTCGGATGGGCAGCAACCATGTTGCGCACCAAGCGAGTCAGCAGCGAGGTAGACACGTCGAAGAGGCCCACGCGATACACCTGCTCGGCCCTCCCGAGGAGTTTGCCGACCCCGCTACCGTGGAGTGCGGAGATGGTTTGCAGCGGTACCCAGGGCACGAAGTTAAGCCGTCTATCGAGGGCTGTTTTCACCCGCTCTCGCTGCTCTTGAGCGAGACCATCCCACTTATTCACCGCAATGACCATGCCGGCTCCGGCCTCTAGTGCGTATTCCAGTACGTGCAGGTCCTGCTCCACCAGGCCTTCAGAAGCATCAATCACCAGTATCACTACGTGGGCCCGCTCCATGGCCTGCAAAGCTTTGACCACGGAGAATTTTTCAGTGATTTCTGACACTTTACCTTTGCGGCGTACGCCGGCGGTGTCGATCAGCACATAATCCGTGCCGTCCTTGCTAAACGGGATATCAATAGCGTCCTTGGTGGTACCGGGCATGTCGAAGACTACCTGACGCTCCTCACCGATCAGGCGATTGACCAAGGTCGATTTACCCACGTTGGGACGCCCGACGACCGCGACTCGGATACCCGCGGGTTCATCCATAGGGTCAGGCGAAAGTGGAATTTCCAGTAAAGACAGTTTTTCCGCCATGGTCTCTCGAAGTTGTTTGAGACCGCGGTTATGACTCGCCGAAATTAGCGCATACTCTGCAAATCCGAAGCGCACAAAGTCGGCCATGACCTGGTCTTCATTCAGGCCATCGATTTTGTTGATGACTGGCAGAAAGGCCACATTGCTTTTGCGCAGGTAAGTGACTACGTCTTCATCCGAAGCCGTTACCCCGTCGCGACCGTCGAGCAGCAGTAGCACGAGATCGGCTTCGTCGACCGCCAGCTGGGTCTGACCGGTTAATTCGTCAGCAAGTACGTGTTCACCGAATAGTCCCCCGGTGTCAATCAGAGTGACCTGAGACTCCAACATTTCCATGCGACCGTACCGTCGATCGCGCGTCAGACCGGGGACATCTGCGACCAGGGCATCGCGGGAATGGGTGAGCTTGTTAAAAAGCGTCGACTTGCCAACGTTGGGACGGCCCACCAGGGCGATGGTAGGCAGCAAGGCTACCTCGTCGAAACACTATAGGCGTGCAGACCACCGGCGTTGTCGAGTACGTAGATTGTGCCGTCGGCCAGGGTAAACGGTGTACGCAAACCTTTGCCGCCAACCTTTGTTCTACCCATCATGCGACCATCACGTTGCGCCATGACATGCAGATAACCCTCTGCATCGCCGACGACAACGTAGTTCGAAAAAGCCAAAGGCGCCGTCAGGCTGCGTCTGGCTAGCAGATCATGCTGCCAAACCACGTCGCCTCGGCCTTGATCCACTGCGGTAACGGTATCTTTCTCTTCCACGGCGTAGATTTGGCCATAGCCTTCTGCGAGGTTTTGAAAGCTCGATACCTCTGCTTCCCATCTTGGCCGGCCGTCTCTGGCAGCGATGCGCATCATGCGACCTTGATAAGCTTGGGCATAAACGTCGCCACCAACCAGTAACGGCGCCGCATCTACGTCAACGATCCGCTCCAGCTCAGAACGTCCCTCGGGGAGCATGATGCGTTGATCCCATATCGGTTCACCGTTGCTCGCACGTAAGCCAACGACTTTGCCGCTGGCAAAACCTGCATAGACGATATCTCGTGACGTTACCGGCGTGCTGGTACCACGCAGCGTCAGCAGGGGCACCTGACTGGAATAAGACCAGAGCTGCTCGCCAGTATCAGCATCCAGAGCCAGCAGTTCGCCATCGATTGTCTGGGCAAATACTCGTCCTTGGGCGGCGACGGGCATGGCGCCAATTTCCGACCCTACATAGGTGCGCCATCGTTCGCTTCCATCACTCAACGCTAGCGCGATCACATTGCCGCGGGTCGTGCCAAGCAGTACAAGACCCTCGCCAACGCCAACGCCACCGCTCACGAAGCCCCCATCACTGCGATCAAAAAATCGGTTAAGACCGGAGACCCGGCGCTCTTCCTCACCGATTTTTTGCTGCCATATTGTCTCACCGGAAAATCGATCGAAGGCTGCTACGGTGCCATAGGCATCTGCCGCTACGATGCGCTCAGCGGCTATCGAAGGTTGCAGCCGAATGTACTTCTTGCCCAGGCCATCCCCTACTTTGACTTTCCATTGGCGCTTGATGTCGACCTCGGCATCAAAATCCACAAGTTTCGCTGGATCAGTGTTCTCTTCGTCGTCCTCATCATCGCCGATACCGGGAATCCACGAAAATGCCGCGCATCCACTGAAAAGCGTCACCATGACAAGTAAAAGAGACAGGCGATGCCAAGCGCGATAACGGCTCTGCGGGCGACCTTGTGTGTTCGTCTTGGTGATTGTCTTATTCCTCTAGAGCGGATTCGTCTGTTGCCAACGTCTCGCGGGCCCGTTTTAAAGCTTGGTTCAGTGGCTGGGAAAATACCGTAAACTCGCCATTCGATGGGGCAGCGTTGTCTCGCTTAATCTCCAGCAGTGGCCTGCTGGTATTATCCTCCATGCTATCCAGGGCGCTGGTGTAGGCGGCAAAAGCCTGCTCGGAATCGCCCTCTGCTAAATAGATATCCCCCGTCAGTTCCAATGCCCAAGACTGATATCCCGGATTGCGTATGCCTTGAAGTGTTTGCAGTGCCTCCTTGGCATTACCCTGGGCATACTGAACCTTGGCCAAACGAATCATGGCAAGCTCGGCAAGTAGTGCATCCGGCGCCGCATCACGGGCTTCGACCAAGGCCTGGGCCGCCGCAGGCAGATTTTGATCGTCAGCAGCTTTCTTCGCCTCGTCAAGCGCAACTAGGGAATGCACGCTTGTGCCAGGGAACTCAGTCTTAATTTGCTGTGCGATAGCTGCTTTGGCTTCCTCCGCGGCATCTACGTACTCTGCGTAAAGCGCAGTACTGGCTTCAATGCTTTGCTGACGATTGTCAGAGTAGAAATTCCAGCCAACGATACTGGCAATGGCTAAACCCACTGCAATGAGAAGCGATGTCCCGTGCTCGTTCCACCACTCGCTGAAGCGATTCATCTGTTCTTCATCGCTGATGTATTCAGACACTGCTTGCCCCCAATCTTTCGCTTCCTGTCGTTCTAATCACGCCATCAACACGTCGTCACGTGTCCGGCCGCCCAAATTTACGGGCTGTATTTTGTCACAGATCTCGTCTACTTATACCCTTCCAATCCCAACGTGCACGACTTTCTTGGCCCAATAGTGCACTTGAACAGACCTTTACAGCGTAAGGCGGTTCTTTTGCGTTCTGAGACCTAGTATTGCTGCAAACGGGCTATGCCGGCATCGAAGGCCAAAGTTTCTTGCCCAATGCTCGCATCGCGCAAGTGCTTTATCGTTAGCGTTTGCTGATCGAGCGCGTCGCTCTCAATCAAGATGGCCACATCTGCGCCGCAGGCGTCAGCTTTTTTTAGCTGCTTCTTGAGGTTGCCGCCGCCCATGTGCTGGCGCACTCGACGTTTTGGCAGCGCTTGACGCAGCGCGTTGGCCACCACTAGAGCAGCGCTACTGCAGTCCGGCTGCGTCACGCAAACGTATATATCGGCAGATCTATCTTGCCCTGGGGCCTTCGCATTGGCCTCGGCGAGTTCATGCAGTAGCACCACTCGATCTAGCCCGATAGCGAACCCGACACCGGGTGTTGGCCGACCACCCAAGCGCTCGACCAAACCATCATAACGTCCGCCGGCGCACACGGCCCCCTGTGAGCCCAGATCCTGCGTAGTCCACTCAAATACCGTGTGCGTGTAGTAGTCGAGGCCTCTTACCAAGTTTGGGTTCTCTTGATAGGGAATTTGCATCGCATCTAGGAGCAGCTTAAGACCTTCATAGTGCTCGAGACTCTGGACATCGACAAAATCCGGTAGTTTGGGCGCCTTCTCAAGCAGTGCCTGGGTCGCCGGATTCTTGCTGTCCAATATACGCATGGGATTTGTTTCCAGGCGTCGCCGGCTGTCCTCATCAAGCAGCTCGGACATAGGCGTTAAAAAGTCCACCAGTGCAGTTCGGTAAAGCTGACGCGCTTCGCTGGAGCCCAGGGTGTTAATTTCTAGGGTCACCATGGTTTCGATACCCAGGGCCTGCCAGCATGCCCAACCCAAGCCAATCAGTTCTCCATCAATATCCGGCCCAGCAAAACCGTAGGCCTCTGCGCCGATCTGGTAAAACTGGCGATAGCGGCCTTTTTGCGGTTTCTCGTAGCGAAACATCGGCCCGGCGTAATACACACGCTGAGTCTGGTTGTACAGCAGACCGTGTTCTTGCAGCATGCGCACACTGCTCGCAGTTCCTTCAGGACGAAGCGACAGCGAGTCTCCATCACGGTCCGCGAGGGTGTACATTTCTTTCTCGACAATATCTGTCGCCTCACCGACTCCCCGCGCAAAAAGCTCAGTAAATTCCAGCAAAGGAAGGCGGATCGCCTCGTAGGCATGCCTTTGCAGGACACGGGTCAGCTCACCCTCGACCAAATCCCAACGCCGGCCTTGCTCAGGCAAAATATCGCGCATACCTCGAACCGCTCTTACCACAGCGACACCGCCTCAGCAGAATTCAATCGCTCCAACGCGCCCTCCTCCTGATCTTTCTGTTCACCGAGCAAAATACGTGCGACTTCTTGTCGGGTATATGGTTCTAAGTCTATTGGCTCATCGTTATAGATCAGGGACACACCCGGGCTGAAGCCAAACTTGAGGCGAAATGGCGCCTCGCCCGTGTAGCGGCGGCTTTGACCCGAACGGCCCAAATCAGCATAAAGCAGTTCGCCCTGGGCCGTGCGAATTTCAAACCAGCAATCTTCGCTGAACGTCAGATCGATGTTGTTGTCTCCAAATTCGGTCAAACGCGGTAGCGCAAAGGCTTTGGCTAATTCACGCTCTGGTTCGGCCTGGGGAGCAATATCGTTAGCATCATTTTGCGTCGCTTCTGCATTCGGCGCTTGGCTGGATGCTTGGTTCGGCGCCTGACTTGATGGTTGGGCCTGGGCTTGCAGGTTCGACAACTCTGTAGAAACTTGGCTGGGAACGCCTGCAGATTCAGCTGCTTGCGCAGCGGTCTCCTGCAGATTTTGTGCAGAGATTACTTCGGCCTTTTCTTGCGCGATAACCTCTGGGTATTCTGCTAACACCGGCTCTTGCTGAGTCATGACTTCAGTATTCAATACGTTGTCGCGTGCTAACTCGTCGAGGCCTACAACTGGGTCATCGACGGCTTCAGCTGTTTCTTCGTCAGCTGTCCCCGCCTCAGCAACGGCCGAAGTGGATTGGACTTGTTCCTGAGCGGCCGATTCGTCTATTTCCGGCCTCGAGTCTACCTGTGCGTCCTCCGAGTTTAGAGCGACCACGGATTGAGGCTCACGGTCGGGTGTCTGTAATGCAACCAATCCGTCAGCACTCCCTGGCTGAACCTGCGATACCGTCGCGTCACCGTTAGATGTCACAAAGTAGACAAAAGCGGCTGAAAGGCCCATGGCTAGCACAGCCCAGCGCCCCATCTTCATGGGTCGCACGTTAACGGTATCGACCTTTGTCGCGTCTTTAGACCGATCGAGTCCTAGGGGTTCGTTTTCAGGCTCGGCGTGCTGTGCTCTCCAGGCAGCGATTAGTGGTTCGGGCGCAATACCCAGAAGCTTGGCGTAGGAACGGATATAGCCGTTGACATAAACAATATCCGGTAGGCTACCTGCGTCATCGTTTTCGATCGCCCTGATGGCCTTCACTGTAAGGTTCAGGCTCTCTGCGGCTTGCTCAGGGGTCATGCCCAATGACTCACGTCCGTCAATAAAGACCTGACCAGGACCGCCATCCATTTTGCTGCCAACGATCGCCATTAGTGAATCTGCACGGCAGGGATTTCTTTGGCTAAACGGTCGCGATATCGCTGCTGTCTTCTCGTGCGGTCTTCTACCATACCCACCAGCTGTCCGCAGGCGGCATCAATATCGTCACCCCTCGTGGTGCGTATCATGGTAACAAAGCCCGCCTGCATCAGGACGGTCTGAAATGCATAGATATCTCTTTCCTGAGGCCGCTCATATCCTGATCCGGGAAACGGGTTGAAAGGAATGAGATTGACCTTACAGCGCAGATTTTTCAGCACAGTTACAAGTTCTTTGGCGTGCTGTATCTGATCGTTCACCCCTCTCATCAACGTATATTCGATGACCAGCTTGCGGGCAGGGCCAAGGTATTCCACATAGTCTCGGCAGGCAGCCAGCAATTGGGCGATGGGATATTTTTTGTTGATGGGCACTAGCTTCGTGCGTAGTTCATCAGTCGGTGCATGCAGGGAAATGGCCAGTGACACATCTGTATGTTGCTGCAGCTTCTCGATTCCCGGCACGACGCCAGCGGTGCTAACCGTTACACGGCGCTTGGAGAGTCCGAAGGCGTGATCGTCCATCATGATATTCGTCGCAGCAAGCACGGCATCGAAGTTGAGCAAGGGCTCACCCATGCCCATTAGCACGACGTTGGTAACGGACTGTGATGTTTGTGACAGATGAGCGTTAGCTATCGCCATTTGGCCCACAATCTCGGCCGCGCTCAAATTGCCGTTGAACCCCTGCTTTCCGGTAGAGCAGAAGCTGCAGTCAAGTACACAGCCTACCTGAGACGAAACGCATAGCGTGTTCCGGCCTTTATCCGGGATCAGTACCGTTTCAACAAGATCGCCCTGCCCAACGCGGATCAGCCACTTGACCGTGCCATCTTTCGATAAGTAGCGCTCATGTACCGTAGGCAATTCCCAGCAGCAGTGCTCCTGCAGCCACTGTCGGGTTTTGAATGGGAGATCGGTCATCGCTGAAAAGTCAGTGATGTCTTGATGATAGACCCATTTCATAATCTGCCTGCCACGAAAGGCCTGCAGACCGATTTCCTGAAACAGGGCTTCAAGCTCGCCGCGGTCTAAGCCATAGAGGTTGCGCTTGGTGGCCAAGATTCGTCTCTTTAGCTCTGGCGCCTAGCTGCGCGCGATGATTTCTGCGTCAGCGAAGAAGAATGCAATCTCACGTGCGGCAGATTCTGGACTGTCCGATCCGTGTACCGCGTTCGCGTCGATAGATTCAGCAAAATCCGCTCGTATAGTGCCAGGATCCGCTTCCTTGGGGTTGGTTGCGCCCATTAGACGTCGGTTGGTCGCGATCGCGTCTTCGCCCTCGAGTACTTGAACCATGACAGGTCCCGAGCGCATGTAGGCACACAAATCCGCGAAAAATGGCTTACCGTCGTGTTCGGCGTAAAATCCGGCTGCCTGCTCTTCACTGAGATGCAGCATTTTGGACGCAACGATCCGCAAGCCACCTTTCTCAAAACGCGAGTAGATCTCGCCAATCAAGTTGCGTGCTACCGCATCTGGCTTAACTATTGAAAAAGTACGCTCCATTCCCATGGCCATCTCCGTATGAGTATCTGATACCGGCTTGTCGTTGAGTGCGCTGCACGATGTGTGTTGAGTGCAAAGAATGCGATCAGTTGCCTAGATCACTAACCCTCCAACCGGATCGAACTTAATGAAGATCGTCCCGACGAGGGGTACACACTCTCGTGGATGACACGCTATGTATCTAATTTTAAAAAAGAAACTCGGCCTCACTGAGCGCCGAGGGCGCGTATTATACGCAGGCGGCCTACTGACGCAATCGACCCAGCACCTCGGACAAATGGGTTGCTGCCTGATCAATATCGCTGGCCTGGGTGTAGCGTCCGAAACTAAAGCGCAGAGACGCATCGGCGAGGGATTGCGACAAACCAATGCCGGTCAACACATGAGAAGGCTCAACTTTCGCTGAGTTGCAGGCAGAGCCTGTAGAGATAGCCACTTCATTCAGCGCCAGCAGCAATGTCTCTCCATCGACTCCGTCGAATGCGACGTTAACGATTTGAGGAATACAAACTGCAGGATCTGAGTTTAGATAGACGTTGGGTATTTGTCGCAAATGGCTGATAAATCGGTCTCGCAGGTCGCTAATGCGCCGCGTTTGTTCAGGCATCTCTTGCTGCATTAATCGCGCCGCCGACGCCAAGCCTACGATTTGGTGGGTTGGCAGTGTTCCGGAACGCATGCCCATCTCATGCCCCCCACCGTGCACTTGAGCATCCAATGCCAAACCGTCTTGGCGTCTGACATAGAGTGCGCCTATACCTTTTGGACCGTAGATCTTGTGAGCCGAGAGCGATAGCAAATCGACTCCCATTTCCTGCACGTCGACTGGGATCTTGCCGAAGCTCTGGGCAGCATCGGTATGGCTAATTACCCCTCTCTCCCGACACAGTCGCGCGATGCCGGCAATGTTGCTGACGCTGCCTAACTCGTTGTTCACCTGCATTACCGTGACCAGCAAGGTGTCGTCGCGCAGAGCTGCCTCTACGTCAGTCAGCATCACCTCGCCACTGGCGCTGGGTTCAACATATGTGACGCAGAACCCTTGGTTCTCCATCCATGCACAGGTGTCTAGGATTGCCTTGTGCTCTATGGCACTGGTAACAATATGTTTGCGTCCCGTGCGTAGACCTCGAGACATCAAACCCTTGATCGCTAGATTGTCCGATTCCGTCGCGCCCGAGGTCCAAACGATTTCCCGTGGGTCAGCATTGAGCATCTGTGCTATCGAGGTTCTTGCAGATTCGACCGCCTCATCCGCCTGCCAGCCATAAACGTGACCCCGAGAAGCAGGATTCGCGAAGTTACCGCCGAGACAGAGGTGCTGGTGCATGGCATCCGCCACGACAGGATCCGTCGGCGTTGACGCGGCATAGTCAAGATAAATTGGACTGCTCATGGCGGAAGACTCGGTTACGTTCATGCGCTTGCGCGTTCGGACAAATTCTTGCGTTTTCACGAGCATAAAGTCTTTGAGCTTCTGTCGTGAAGGGTTATTTCGGCGAGACTTTACCGGACTACGGCTATGACGCCAGTGACGATGAACGTATGGTCAACACTGGCGTTCGGCGTTAAGACTGACGGCTGAACGCCAATCTCACAACACCCCCAAGACCCGCTCTCATCGGCCCTCTCACTTCGCGAGAGGAATGCTCGCTTACCTTATGCGCCGGGCTTACCCAGGCAACAAGGCGTTCCCAAGCCTCGAGGTCTTTCTGCACTTGCCAACGAGGCATTTCACTAATGCCCACGCCCATCTCCGCGCTACGACTGTAATTCACAGAATCGCGAAGCGTGGTGACAACAGGAATGTCAAAATTCTTAAGGAAATTCTCGAGGCGTTTACTGCCCCGCGTGTTGGTCTTAACCCGATTAGCAACGATGCCGATAAGCTTGGGTTTGCTGCCGCTTTTTTCTCCAAGCAACAAATCCGCGATGCAATGCGTCGCCGCATGAATATCGATATCTGAAGACATCACGGGCATGAGTATGGCGTCAGCACCCCGAGTCGCGGCCTCTAGCCCACGGCGATCAAGACCTGCGGGGCTATCGATAATCAGCGTCGTGCAGTCGTGCGGGGGGGTCAGTTGAAAGCTCCTGGTAGCACTCGCGCTGTTACGAAAACCCTCTATTCCAGTAATGAAAGGTCGGTCTGTCGGGCGCTGGCCCAGCCAGCGCGTTGCCGATCCTTGAGGGTCTAAATCCAGAAGCGCTGGTTTTTCGCCTCCTGCTGCCAGCGTCGCCGCCAAGTTAATGGCCAGCGTGGTTTTTCCCGAACCGCCTTTGCTGTTTATGACAACGATCTTTTTCATACTTCGAGTTCACATCGACGGGCTTAGAATTGCAAGTCGATTGCGCCTTACTGCGCTCCTTTGTGACGACCTCCACACAAGGCCACTTTGCTTTTCACTTGCCCTCTAACGCCCGCAGAAGACCGCGTAGTATCTGCACCTCAGTTTCGTCGAGTTGATGCCGCATAAACAACCGTCGAAGGCGAGTTAGGGTGTTTCCCGACTTCTGCGCATTCACAAAACCACTCTCAACAGCCAAGGATTCCAGATGAGCGACCAATCCGTCCAATTGCTGGCCCGTGGCCGGATCTTTGTCCCAGATCCGACTGCCCAGCCCTGACAGCACACTGTCCTGTTGCTTGGTATCACCCGAAATCTGTATTTCGGTGCTCTCGAGGTGCTGAAAAATTTCGTAGCAAATAACCTGCACTGCCATGGCGAGATTAAGCGAGCCATAAACCTTGGAAGACGGAATCTGCAAATGGGTATGGCATCGCTGCAGTTCCTCATTGGTCAGTCCGCTATCTTCACGGCCAAAAAGTATCGCAATTTCCGCCTCTGGAGCTTGCTGCGTGAGCACCGGGCCGATGTCTCTGGCGAGAACCGCCGGCCAGGGTATCGCTCGGGCACGAGTACTCGTCCCCACGACGTAGTGGCAATCTGATATGGCAGTAGAAACATCCGATACGACTTGGGCAGCATCGAGCACATCTGCCGCTCCAGCTGCGCGCCAATCGGCTTGCGGGTCAGGAAAGCGCGCGGGCTTCACAAGCACCAAGCGCTCCAGCCCCATGGTTTTCATTGCCCGGGCCGCGCCCCCAATATTACCGGGGTGACTTGGCTCCACCAGCACAATTCTTAGGCGTTGAAATAGGCTGTTCAATGACGTGCTTCCCTGTCAGTACTTTGGCGGGTTTAATGGCTCGAGCCCTCAGGCATCCCTTGGCTTGGCGGGCAAGTGCCTTTAGCATGCGCTGCCTCTTCAAACGGATAGATACTATGCAACCCATGGCCAATATCGCGCTGCGCGCGGCACGAAAAGCCGCAGATTATTTGGCCAGAAGCATGGATCGTCCGGATGAGTTCCAAATTCAAGAGAAACGCCATAACGACTTTGTCTCGAATATCGACCGCACCGCAGAAGCGATTATCATCGAACAGATCCGCGAAACCTACCCAAACCATCGAATTTTGGCTGAAGAGTCCGGGGAACAAAGCGGCGATTCCGAATTTACCTGGGTCATTGATCCACTAGACGGCACCCTAAATTTTTTACAAGGCATCCCCCACTTTGCCGTCTCGATTGGCATCATGAAGGGCCTGCACCATGAGCACGGTGTCATCGTTGATCCCGTGCGCGGAGAGGAATTTGTCGCCAGCCGCGGCTCTGGTGCCCAGCTAAACGGCAAGCGCATTCGAGTCACTACCCGCGCAAAACTGGAAGATTGCGTACTCGGCACGGGCATACCGCCCGGCAGTATGTCTCGACTCGAGGACTACACGAGATCGCTGCAAACCCTTACTGGAACCTGCCGAGGCATTCGTCGAGCCGGCAGCGCGGCATTGGACTTAGCCTATGTCGCCGCAGGACGCATGGACGGCTTCTGGGAAATGGGTTTGAGCAAGTGGGATATCGCCGCAGGAATCGTACTGGTGCGAGAAGCCGGCGGATTCGTCAGCGACCTATCCGGTGGCGAGAAATTCTGGGAAACCGGCGATATCGTTGCCGCTAACCCAAAATGCTTCAAAAGTTTTATTCAGACGCTCAAGGCCTGAGCAATCCACTAGGGATAACTGCCGTCCTCACTCCCGTCCTGTTCCGGCTCAGGCACCAACAGGTCTTCGCGGGAAATATTCATTAACAACAGTACATTTGCCGCAACATAAATGGACGAGTAAGTACCGATAACGACACCTATCGAGAGCGCCGTGGCGAATCCTCGTATCACTTCACCACCGGCGAACAGCAAGGCCAGCAATACGAACAACGTCGTCAATGACGTCACCAAGGTGCGGCCCAGGGTTTGGTTCAGGGCTTGGTTGATAATCTCTATCGGGGTACCCCGTCGCGCACGGCGGAAGTTTTCACGAATTCTGTCACTCACAACGATCGTGTCGTTAAGCGAGTAGCCGATTACTGCCAGAAGGGCCGCCAGCACGGTCAGATCGAAGGTCCATCCAAAGATGGAAAAACATCCCAACACGATGATGACGTCGTGAGCCAGCGCCGTGACCGCGCCAACGGAAAACTGTTTGGTAAAACGAAACAGAATATAGAGCATGACCACGAGCAATGCGGTCAGTAGCGCCAGGCCACCGTCTTCCGCCAGTTCATCGCCAACCGCCGGACCAACGTAGTTGGACTGCTGCAGAACAATGCCCGGATACTCAGCGGCAAGGGCGGCAAAAATCTCATCGCCCAGCCCCACCTGTCCGGTGGCACCAAGTTCCTCCCGAGGCGGTACACGAATCAGCAGATCCTCATCCGAACCAAATGTCTGCACGGTTCCGTTGGTGAAGCCCGCATCTACTAAGTAACCGCGAACGGTTTGTGGATCTACTTTTTCAGCCAGCTTCACCTCGACCAGTGATCCGCCGGTAAAATCCAATCCAAGATTCAAGCCCTGATAAGACAAGGAGCCCAGGGCAGCCGCCAGCACGACTCCTGACAGCACCATGGCTATCAGGCGTTTGCCCATGAAGTCGACCTGAAAGGTGTTGCTCTGAGAATCGCTCATATCTTAATCGACTCCAGCTTGCGGCCACCGTACATCAGGTTCACGAGGGCACGGGTTACCAAAATGGCGGTGAACATCGAGGTCACGATGCCCACGGCTAGAGTGACCGCAAAGCCGCGCACCGGTCCGCTTCCTATCGAGAGCAGGATAATGGCTACAAAAAACGTTGTGACGTTAGCATCGGTAATTGTCAGCAACGCACGGTCGAAGCCAGCCTGAATGGCCATTTGCGGGGGGTTATTCTTCAACTCCTCCCGGATGCGGGAAAATATCAGTACATTCGCATCTACGGCCATCCCGACCGTTAAGACAATGCCTGCAATGCCCGGAAGGGTAAGCGTGGCACCGAGTATCGACATGATCGCGACCAAGAGCGTTAAGTTGGCGGTAAGAGCCACGTTGGCTGCCAATCCAAAACCTCGGTAATAGAAAATCATAAACGCCAAAACTAGGGCGAAGCCGATGGCAACAGACTGCCAGCCACGCCGGATATTCTCATCACCAAGCTGGGCACCAACGGTGCGCTCCTCAACAATGTACATGGGGGCAGCTAGGGCACCAGCCCGCAGGAGCAGGGCCAGATCCTGAGCTTCGCGCAGACTCAGGCCCGTGATGCGGAAACTGAAGCCAAGTGCGGCCTGAATCGTCGCCACACTGATCAGGCGTCTCTCTTCTATGGTGTAGTACTCTTCTATTGTTTCGCCATCGCGAACAACCTCTCGCACTCGAGGCTTCTGCTCGATGAAGAGAATGGCCATGGAGCGTCCGATATTGTCCTTGGTGGCGGCATGCATCTTTCGACCGCCCTCGTTGTCCAGCTCGATACTCACCTGGGGTTGGCTGGTTTCGGGGTCATAAGATTGCTGGGCGTCCTGCACATTGTTACCGGTCACAATATTGCGCCGCATGATGTCCTGCATACGCCCCTGATACTCATAGGTTTCAAGCTGCGACTTTCGGGCTCTTGGCAGTGCCTCCAGCCGAAACTCCAGATTGGCGAATTTGTTCAGAATTTCCTTCGCCCTGGCACTGTCCTGTATACCCGGCAAATCGACCACAATTCTCGAACGGCCCAAACGCTGGACCTGAGGTTCGGAAACACCCAACTCATTGACGCGATTGCGCAAGCTGGTCAAGTTTTGACTGATGGCACGATCTTCTAGAGCCCGGATTTTGTCCTCTGTAAGTGTGAACCTGAGAATTAGGTCCCCGGCACTTTCTCGCTCCTGAACCAAAAAGTCCTGATAATCCACCAAGGCCGCCTTGGCCGCCTCTCGAGTCGCTTCATCGCGAAAACCAATGCTGATGGTTTGCCCGTCGACCCAATTGCGGTTGGGCAAAAAGCGTATCCGCTCATCGATCAATTTGTCACGCATCCCCTCGGCGCTGTTGTCGACCACGCCGGCAATGTAGTCCTGCATATTGACTTGGAGCAGAAAGTGAGCGCCACCGAACAAGTCCAATCCCAGGGACATAGGCTTGCCCCCGAGATCCTGCAGCCACTGAGGCGTTGTTGGCGCTTGCGCTAGCGCGACCACGAAATCGCCGACATTGTCGTTAAGGGTGTCTGCGATCAGGCCTCGGGCGCCTAACTGGGCAGCTTCATCCTGCAGTCGTACGAGTAAGGAGCCATCGTCTTCATCAACTCCAATCACTGCTACGCCCGCTTTATCTAGGGCAGCCAATACCCGAGCCTTCTGCGCCGCACTGATTTTTGCATCTGCGTCTAGAGAGCGAATCTGAACCGCAGGATCTGGCTGAAAAATATTGGGGGCAGCAAAGAGCGCGCCGAGCAGGCATACGGTTACGACGAGGATGTTTTTCCACAGAGGAAAGACGTTCATAGGACCCCGGCGAGAGGGTGCACCAAGCAGTGTTGTACCTTGACCGCCATTGTCTTGGGGTCTGCTCTCGTCGTGATTCATGAACATCTCATTAGTGATGGTGATCGCTTGTATCGATGCCGGAGCGTTTAGCCTCAGCGGTCCCAGCTCAAAAAGAAAATGGCAGCTATCAGCTCAACGCCCGCATCCATCGAAACACGGCCCTGCGGAACTTTAAACGTTGCTTAGTCGAGGGATTTAATCGTGCCCTTTGGCAATGTGGCCCCAACTGAGGATTTTTGAACCCGCATTTCAAGACCTTCCGCAATTTGCACTTTAACGAACTCGTCTTCCACCTTGGTGATCTGGCCAACGATCCCGCCTGCTGTGACTACTTCATCGCCCTTGCCCAGCCCGCTGACTAAGGCCTCATGTTCTTTACGGCGCTTGCTCTGAGGCCGAATAAGCAGGAAATAAAAAATGATAACGAAGCCGCCGAGCATGATGAGATTGATCAGGCCTGCGTCAGGGCCCGGACCGGCCGCCTCTGCCGCTTGAGCGGTTGTTTCAAACAAGTTCATGATCACAATTCCATTGGTTTTTTAGAGATATCGCGAGGTTGCGAAATGTACCGTTTTCAATTGAGCCACGCAATTGAGCCATCAAATGATGGTAGTAGTGCAGATTATGCTGAGTCATAAGCATTGCACCGAGCATTTCACCGCAACGATCTAAGTGATGTAGGTAGGCCCGAGAAAAGTGACTGCAGGTGTAACAGTCACAGTTTTCATCCAGGGCAACATCAGCATTTTTATGCTGCGCATTGCGGATTTTTACCACACCTGTGGACGTGAACAGATACCCATTACGACCGTTACGGGTAGGCATAACACAGTCAAACATATCCACGCCTCGCCCCACTGCCCGAACTAAGTCTTCAGGCGTGCCCACACCCATCAGATATCGTGGCTTATGCTCTGGCATTTCGGGGGTTATATGATTGAGCACCCGAATCATGTCTTCCTTGCTCTCACCCACCGAGAGCCCGCCGATGGCATAGCCGTCGAACTCTATTTGCTGAAGGTTTCGCAGGCTTTCGCTGCGCAGATCCTCAAACATGCCGCCCTGCACGATGCCGAAGAGTTTTGAGCCGGGGTTCATACTGCCCGCCTGGGTATTCTCAAAGGTCGTCTTACAGCGTGCAGCCCACCGCATGGACAGCTCCATGGACGCCCTGGCCTGTTCATGGGTCGCGGGGTGCGCCGTACACTCGTCTAGCACCATGACCACATCTGAGCCTAGATTCCCCTGCACCTGGATGGAGGACTCTGGGGTCAGCTCGACCTTGTCGCCATTGACCGGCGAGCGAAACACCACACTGTGCTCGGTCATCTTGCGTAAATCGCCCAAACTGAAAACTTGAAACCCGCCGCTGTCGGTCAGAATAGGGCCATCCCACTGCATAAATTTGTGAAGGCCGCCTAAGTCACGAATACGCTCATCCCCGGGCCGCAACATCAGGTGAAAGGTATTGCCCAATAGCATTTGAGTGCCGCAATTGCGCAAATCTCTGGGCGTCATCGCCTTGACCGTGCCGTAGGTACCAACCGCCTGAAAAACCGGCGTCTGCACCTTACCGTGGGGCAGGGTAAGTTCACCGCGTCGTGCCGCCCCATCCTTAGCCAAAAGCTCAAACATTCGATCTCTCGATAAACATGGCGTCCCCATAGCTGAAAAAACGATATTGCTCCGCCACCGCCGCGTGATAGGCGGCCATCACGTCTTCATAACCACCAAACGCGCAGACCAGCATCATGAGCGTCGATTTAGGTAAGTGAAAATTAGTCACCAAAGCATCAACAACCCGAAACTCAAAACCCGGAGTGATAAACAGGCGCGTCGCTCCAGATCTAGGTTGCAACGAACCTAGTGCGGCGGCGGCTTCAAGGGTTCGGATGACCGTTGTTCCCACCGCCACCACTCGCCCTCCCCTGGCCTTGGCTTGGCGAATTTTCTCTACCGCATCGGATTGTATTTGGTAATGCTCTTCATGCATGACATGGTCAGACAAATTTTCTTTTCGCACAGGCTGAAAAGTACCCGCGCCTACATGCAAGGTGACATAGGCCGTATCAACGCCTTGCTGCTGCAGCTGGGATAAAAAGGCCTCTGAAAAATGAAGTCCCGCCGTAGGCGCTGCAACCGCGCCGGGGTGGCGCGCGAAAACGGTCTGATAACGCGCCTCATCCGGCGACTGATCAGCGGCCTCACCGTTGCGCCTTATGTAAGGGGGCAAGGGCAGTTCACCAAAGGCCTGTAAAAAGTCAAACACGGGCTGGGGAAATCGCAGGTGGTAAAACTCGCCCTGTCGACCGAGGCATTCGATGACCGCGTCATGCACCAACAATTTACGACCTGCTTTCAGCGGCTTGCTCACTCGCACCTGACACAATGCCTCATCGCTCTCAACCGCTGAAGCGTCCACTGAGGAGACCAAAACCCTCTCGAGCAGGATCTCTGCAGTACCACCAGAATCTTTGACTGCCTGAAGCCTTGCTTTCACCACGCGAGTGTCGTTTAAAACCAGCAGATCACCAGGTTTAAGCATGGTCTTCAAATCTGTAAAGGTGCCGTGGAACAGTTGGCCGCCTACCAATTGGAGCAAGCGCGAGGAGGCACGCTCAGGCGATGGGTGCTGGGCAATTAGCTGCTCAGGCAGTTGATAATCGAAATCGGAGAGTTGCAATGGCTTTACCGACCATGAGTGAGCTGACTATTGTATCTGTAACCGCGCTTGTGCAGAATCGCCAGCCTCTAAACACGCCTGTTTTTTGTCCCTGCCCGGGTGGCGAAATTGGTAGACGCAGGGGATTCAAAATCCCCCGGTGGAAACACTGTGCCGGTTCGAGTCCGGCCCCGGGTACCATTTTTATTGCGTTAAAACAGACGGTTACGGACACCCTGCTCACCAAGAGCACCCACGTTCTAACTTTAATCGATATCTGGGGATCCCTTGGGGATCCTCTGGGTTAAAAAAATCCCCCCGTACCGTTCGCTATGACTGGCTTGGGCAATACCTGTTCAGTTCGATTGCCGAAGTGCAGGAATACGCAACACGCTGGCTATGGACTTACAATCATGAACGACCGAACATGGCCTTGGGAGGCATCACCCCAAAACAGAAGTTGGCCCTAGTGGCCTAGGTTCTACTTCTGAGCACCGTTAAAAATGGGGGGATTACCCCAGGATTATAGAGAATCAGGATTGCGGCAGTTTCTGTGTCGTCAGCCGGTGACGAACCTGACACAAAAAAGTTAAGAAAATCTCATTCAACAGTCACGCAATTGGCGCAGCGTACGCTCGCCCAAGGGGCCTTGAAGCGTTCTC
>JADHNQ010000018.1 GCA_016779425.1 Pseudomonadales bacterium
GAAGGACAGGTTCTGCAAACCAGGCCTGCAGCGGCAGACCCCCATACGAGCTGAACTCCAATGTCCAACAGCAATATGAACAAGGCCTTTGACGGCGAGGATGACCCTCGAGCGCAACAGCTTCTAAAGCTGTTGGTAGAGCACTATATCTCTGATGGTACGCCGGTGGCGTCTAAAGCTTTGGCCATGCTGCCTCAGGTTGGTGTTTCCTCGGCGACGGTGCGCAATGTGATGGGAGACCTAGAGGCACTGGGGTTGGTACGTTCCCCCCACACGTCAGCGGGCAAGGTGCCGACGCACCTTGGGCTTCGATTCTTCGTCGATACCTTGCTCAGTGTGGAGCCTTGGCAGCAGGATCAGATAGAAGAGCTGCAAAGCGAGTTGAATCCAAATATGACGCCCAGCGAACTGCTGGCGACGGCCTCGGAAATGCTCTCGCAGTTTACCCAGATGACTTGCCTGATCACGACGCCCAGAAAAAATCAGGTCAACCTGCGACAACTGGAATTCCTGCGTTTAGACGAGCGCCGGATTTTGGTCATATTGGTACTCGACGACAGAGAGGTGCAAAACCGCGTTATCCACGTCGACGAGCCTTTTTCAGATAACGAACTTGCCCAAGCCGCCGCCCTAATCAACCGCGAGTTTGGCGGTAGACCCTTGATGGAAGTGCGGCACTCGGTGATTAGCAGTATGCGCGAGGATAAGGAACAGATGGACGCGCTGATGCAGAGGGCACTCGATATCGCCGCTCAAGCCATGCCGGGACAGGAAGAGGAAGGCCAGGAACTATTGGTCAGCGGTGAGCGACGTCTGCTGGATTTCACGGCAGACACCTCGGTGGTCAAGAGCTTGTTCGATGCTATTTCTAAAAAGGGCCGGGTGCTGACCCTGCTCGATCAATGTCTTGAAAGCACCGGTGTGCAGCTCTTCATTGGCAAAGAATCGGGATATCGTCCCCTGGGCGAAATGTCGCTTGTGACCTCATCCTATCAGGTGAACGGAGAACTGGCTGGTGTGCTTGGCGTGATCGGTCCTACCCGCATGGACTATAAAGATGTGATCCCTGTCGTGGATGTAACTGCCAAGGTTCTCAGCGCGGCCATGCGCAACGGATCCTGAATTTCCCCTACTGAATTTGCCGCCTAAGCCTTGTTTTCTCGCCTGCGGGCCCTATATAGCGGCTGCAAGGGCGACAGAGGAGCAATCATGGCGAACAAACCAACGGACGAGTCCACACCTGAAGAGCTGGATTCGGATGCCATAGAAAAGAGCAGCGACGATCAGCAGTCCCAGTCGGATGCGCCGGAGGAAGCGAAAGGCCAAAGCGAAGCCGAGGAAGGTCAGCCGGATGCAGCGGACAGTAGTGCCCAGGAGGACTCAAGCGAAGAGCTCACCAAGGCCAAAGATCAGCTCCTGCGAACCGTTGCCGAGATGGAAAATGTGCGGCGACGCGCGCAACGCGACGTCGAAAACGCCCACAAATTTGCGGTGGAGAAACTGCTGAGCGATTTGTTGCCAGTCGTCGATAGCCTCGAGAAGGCCGAAGAAGCTGCAAAAACCACAGACAACGCAGACAGTATGGCCGAGGGCATAAGCCTTTCACTTAAGCTATTCGTTAGCACCCTAGAAAAGTCGGGCATCGCCATTGTCGATCCGCTGGGTGAACCCTTTGATCCGCAACTGCATGAAGCCATGGCGATGGTGCCCAACCCTGATGCAGAGCCAAATTCGGTCATGGATGTGATGCAGCGGGGTTATACCTTGAATGGCCGACTGGTGCGGGCTGCGAAGGTTGTCGTGGTCAAGGGCGAGTAGCCGACTTCTTGGGTCTTTTCTTCGGTCATGGGCCTTGAAGAAAAGCGGTTAGACCAAACATAGACGGCTACAACGAACACAGCTGAAACGGAATTTTTATCGAGGTGGGGCATACGAGCGATGCCCCGATACGTGGCAACCCACGTACAGAAGCGGAGAAGAAAATGGGAAAGATCATCGGCATAGACTTGGGTACCACCAACTCATGTGTATCGGTTTTGGATGGTGGCGACGCACGAGTCATTGAAAACTCGGAAGGCGATCGAACCACGCCATCCATAATCGCCTACACCGAAGGCGGCGAAATTTTAGTTGGTCAGAACGCGAAGCGTCAGGCAGTGACCAATCCAAACAACACCGTGTTTGCGGTGAAGCGGCTAATCGGCCGTAAGTTCAAAGACGATGTCGTACAAAAAGACATCAAGATGGTCCCCTACAAAATCTCCGCGGCAGCAAACGGTGATGCGTGGATTGACGTCAACAATGAGCAGCTAGCGCCACCACAGATCTCAGCGGAAATTCTCAAAAAGATGAAGAAGACCGCAGAAGAATACCTGGGAGAAGACGTCAGCGAAGCGGTGATCACCGTGCCGGCCTATTTCAATGACTCCCAGCGCCAAGCGACTAAGGATGCGGGCAAGATCGCAGGTCTTGAGGTCAAGCGCATTATCAACGAACCCACAGCCGCGGCCTTAGCCTATGGCCTAGACAAGAACCGCGGTGATGCAAAGATTGCGGTCTATGATCTGGGTGGAGGCACCTTTGACGTATCCATCATCGAGATCGCCGAAGTGGATGGCGAGCACCAATTCGAGGTGCTGTCGACCAACGGTGACACGTTCCTAGGTGGTGAAGACTTTGACTTAAAAATCATCGACTTTTTGGCTAATGAGTTTCAAAAAGAGAACGGCGTGGACCTTCACAACGATCCCCTGGCGCTGCAGCGACTGAAAGAAGCGGCTGAGAAAGCCAAGATCGAGTTGTCCAACAGCCAGCAAACCGAAGTGAATCTGCCCTACATTACCGCAGATCAGACGGGTCCTAAGCACCTAGTCACTAAGCTGACGCGCTCAAAGCTCGAGTCGCTGGTGGGTGATTTGGTCAGTCGTACCATCGACCCCTGCCGCATTGCTCTGAAGGATGCAGACCTCAGTATCGACGATATTGACGACGTTATCTTGGTCGGCGGTCAAACTCGCATGCCATTGGTGCAGGATCAAGTGAAGGGCTTTTTCAAAAAAGACGCCAAGCGTGATGTGAATCCGGATGAGGCGGTTGCCATGGGAGCGGCCATTCAGGCTGCTGTATTGGCGGGAGACGTTAAGGATGTACTGCTCTTAGACGTAAGCCCACTGTCCTTGGGTATTGAGACCATGGGCCAGGTGATGAGTGTGCTGATCGAAAAGAACACGACGATCCCGACAAAGAAGACTCAGGTGTTTTCAACCGCCGACGACAATCAAACAGCGGTAACGATTCATGTCCTGCAGGGTGAGCGTAAGCAAGCGGGTCAAAACAAGTCTCTGGGGCGATTCGATCTATCAGATATACCTCCTGCACCGCGAGGGATGCCCCAGATCGAGGTGGCCTTCGATATTGACGCCAACGGTATTTTGAACGTGTCTGCCAAGGACAAGGCGACGGGCAAGGAGCAGTCTATTGTCATTAAGGCCTCTAGCGGTCTTTCTGACGAAGAGATCGAGCAGATGATTCGCGATGCCGAGGCCCATTCTGAGGAAGATAAAAAGTTCGAAGAAATGGTCACTCTACGCAATCAGGCCGATGGCTTAATCCACGGTGCCCGCAAGGCCGTGGAAGATGCCGGCGATAAAGCCACAGACGAAGAAAAGACTACCATCGAGACCGCTGCTTCAGAATTAGAAGAGGCCCTGAAGAGCGAAGACAAGGACGCGATAGAAGACAAAATCAAGGTCTTGTCAGAGGCCTCAGCCGGGCTGGCGCAAAAGATGTACGCTGAACAGGCGCAAGCTGCCGGTGAGGCGGGCGAAGGGGCGCCAGATGGTGATGCTGTTGAGGCGGAATTCGAAGAAGTAAAAGACGACAAAGAACAAAAGCAGTAACCGCTGCAGACTGGACACTGAGTCCCAAAGCCACCCGCGGGTGGCTTTTGTCGTTACGCCCGATCGCCCGGCGAGGTGGCCGTAAGGCCGATCAGATATGCGGTTAAAGGAAGAAGATGGCAAAACGAGATTATTACGAAGTCTTGGGCGTTGACCGAAACGTCTCCGACGGTGACCTGAAAAAGGCGTACCGCCGTATCGCCATGAAGCTTCACCCTGACCGCAATCCTGGTGATGCCGCTGCCGAGGAACAATTCAAAGAAGCGAACGAAGCCTACGAGGCACTGAGCGATCCTGAAAAGCGCCAAGTCTACGATCAGTATGGTCACGAGGGCCTAGACCCAAACAATGGCGCGGGCCGGGGTGCTGGTGGTTTTGGCGATATTTTTGGCGATGTATTCGGCGACATTTTTGGTGGCGGGCGCGGCGGTCGTAGCGGACCCGCTCGCGGCTCGGATTTGCGTTACAACATGTCGTTAACCCTGGAGCAGGCGGTTAACGGTGACTCGGTTGAAATTCGCATTCCTGTTCTGGCAGGGTGCGACGATTGCGGCGGTTCTGGCGCGAAGCCTGGCACCTCCGCCAGCACTTGCCCCGACTGCAATGGCGCGGGTCAAGTTCGAGTATCCCAGGGTTTTTTCTCGTTACAGCAAACCTGTCCTCGCTGCCGCGGCCGCGGCGAAACCATAGCGGATCCCTGCAATACCTGTGCGGGTGCAGGCCGAGTCGAAAAACATAAGACGCTGTCGGTGAAGGTGCCAGCCGGAGTCGACGTGGGCGATCGAATTCGCTTGTCTGGCGAAGGCGAGGCGGGTCCCAACGGCGGTCCTGCCGGAGATCTGTACGTGCAAATCGACGTTCAGGCCCATCCAATTTTCCAGCGCGACGGTCGACATTTGCACTGCGAAGTGCCCATATCCTTTGCTGATGCGGCGCTGGGCGGCGAACTCGAAGTTCCTACCTTGGACGGCAGGGTCAAACTCAAAGTTCCGGGAGAAACTCAGACAGGCAAGGTGTTCCGTTTGCGTGGGAAAGGCGTCACGCAGGTTCGGGGCAGCGGTGTAGGCGATTTGCTCTGCCGCGTCATTGTCGAAACGCCGGTTAAGCTCACGGACGAGCAGCGACAGCTACTACAGGACCTGAAAACGTCACTGGAATCCAATAGCAAGCACTCCCCCAGAGGTAAAAGCTGGTTCGATGGTGTAAAAAGCTTCTTCGACGAACTCAAATCCTAGCGCGTTCTTAGCGGTGGCTCTGAGCGTGCTTAGAGCTATTTTGGGCGCGATCGACCCAGCATAAAAAACAGGCAGAGATATGATTCGAGTGGCAGTAGCCGGTGCGGCCGGACGCATGGGTAAAACCTTGATACAGGCGATCGGCGAGAGCGACGGTCTAACCCTAACCGCAGGGTTTGAGTATGCAGATCATCCAAGGCTTGGAGAGGATCTGGGCGTTCTTTGCGGCCTCGGCCCCCTAGGTGTGGCCCTAAGCAGCGATCCGCAATCCCAAGCTGACGACTTCGATGTCGTAATCGACTTCACTATTCCAAGTGCCACTCTGTCCCTAGCGCGGGTTTGCTCCGAAAAGGGTAATGCCATGGTCGTTGGTACGACAGGATTCGACGATCAACAAACCAATGCTCTGGGGGAGTACGCCCAAAAAACAGCCATATTCGTCTCACCCAATATGAGTGTTGGGGTGAACTTGTCGATGAAGCTAATCGAAATTGCGGCGAAGGCCTTGGGCGATGAGGTTGACATAGAAGTCATTGAGGCTCACCACAAGCATAAGATTGATGCTCCCTCTGGTACTGCGGTGAGGATCGGCGAGGTGCTTGCCACGGCGCTGAACCGAAATCTCGCGAACGATGCGGTCTATCACAGACAGGGCATTACCGGGGCACGAGACCCGAAAACTATTGGCTTTTCGACCATTCGCGGCGGCGACATCGTAGGCGAGCATACGGTTTTATTCGCGGGGGAGGGGGAGCGGTTAGAAATCACCCATCGCGCCACTAGCCGCAATAATTTCGCCCAAGGTGCGCTGCGCGCGGTGGCACTGGTGGCCAATGCAGCCCCGGGTTGGTACGACATGGATGATTTGTTGGGTATTTAGCCGTTCATGGCAGCACTCGCGTAGGTCATCAATCTTTGCAGATTTTTGCTGATTTTTGACACGGCTCTCCGTAGACTCACCGCCTAACCCGCTGATAGGACGTCAGCACACTTGCACACTAGCCAACGCTCTTTTAGCGCATGGCAGGTGCCCCTTGGCCTGCGTCCTTGTCAGGCGACGGCGAGCGAACGTTGCGGCGGGTTAGGCGTGACAAAACACAGAGCTTCGGTGACGGTTTTGCACAGGTGACGGACCAGAAAAAGGGATTCTTGTTGAGACCTGCCCTACTAGTGCTCGAAGACGGAAGCGTATTCCACGGTCAATCCATCGGTGCGGAGGGCCAGACTGTTGGTGAGGTGGTTTTCAATACCGCCATGACGGGCTATCAAGAAATCCTTACAGACCCCTCCTATTGCCGGCAAATGGTGACGCTGACTTATCCCCAAATTGGCAACACGGGCGTGACGCCGGAGGATGAAGAATCGGATCAGATTTGGGCGTCCGGCCTGATTATTCGGCAGGTGCCCCGTCGGGTCAGCAGCTGGCGTCAGCGCGGTTCGCTCCAAGAGTATCTTGTTAGCCACAAAACCGTCGCCATAGCCGATGTTGATACTCGGCGACTGACGCGATTACTGCGAGAAAAAGGCGCATTGGCCGGCTGTATTCTAACGGGCGACACCGCCTCATCAGCAGAAGGCGAGCAGCAAGCCCTGCAGGCGGCTCGAGGGTTTGCAGGCCTGTCCGGTGTGGACCTTGCCAAGGAAGTGACGGGCAACCAACGCGGTTGGACTCAAACATGCTGGTCGCTCAAAGACGGCTATGGCGAGCAGGGTGAGGCAAATCATAAGGTGGTTGCCTACGACTTTGGCGTGAAGCGCAATATCTTGCGTCTGTTAGCCAGCAAAGGCTGCGACCTCACCATCGTGCCGGCACAAACGCCTGCGGAAGATGTGCTGGCAATGAATCCGGACGGAATCTTTCTGTCAAATGGCCCCGGCGACCCTGAACCTTGTGATTATGCCATCGCGGCAATTCGCGAGTTCCTGCAGCGTGATATACCTCTCTTTGGCATCTGTTTGGGTCACCAGCTCTTGGCCTTGGCGAGCGGTGCCCAAACGGAAAAAATGACTCACGGACATCATGGTGCCAACCATCCTGTACAAGACCTCGATAGTGGTGAGGTAGTCATTACCAGCCAGAACCATGGTTTTGCCGTCGATGAGGCCAGCTTACCCGCGCACTTAAAGTGCACGCACAAGTCGCTGTTCGATGGCACGGTGCAGGGCGTGCGACATCTCAATCATCCTGCGTTTGGATTCCAGGGGCACCCTGAGGCGAGTCCCGGACCCCAGGACTGTGAATACTTGTTCGACCATTTCATCAACCTAATGCTCGAGCGCCAGGAATAGATAGCTAAATGCCAAAGCGTACTGATATTGAATCCATACTGATCCTCGGAGCAGGCCCCATTGTTATTGGCCAAGCTTGTGAGTTTGATTATTCCGGAGCCCAAGCCTGTAAAGCGCTGAAAGATGAGGGGTACCGAGTGGTTCTGGTGAATTCCAACCCGGCCACCATTATGACGGATCCCTCCATGGCGGATGCGACCTATGTAGAACCCGTCGAGTGGCGCACGGTGAGCCGAATCATTGAACGAGAACGCCCCGACGCTCTGTTACCAACCATGGGCGGTCAAACAGCATTGAACTGCGCCCTCGATCTGGTGAGCGAGGGGGTACTTGAGCGCTTTGGAGTACAAATGATTGGCGCCAGCCAAGACGCCATCGACAAGGCTGAGGATCGAGAGCGTTTTGATAAAGCAATGAAGTCCATTGGGCTGGAGACCCCCCGCTCGGCAATCGCCCACAGCATGGAAGAGGCCATTCAAGTACAAAGCCAGCTGGGTTATCCCTGCGTCATTCGCCCTTCGTTCACCTTAGGTGGTAGTGGGGGAGGGGTTGCCTACAACAAGCAAGAATTCGAAGAAATTTGCCATCGAGGGCTGGAACTTTCCCCCACCAGCGAACTGCTGATCGATGAGTCGCTGCTGGGCTGGAAAGAGTTCGAGATGGAGGTGGTGCGAGACAAAAAAGACAATTGCATCATTGTCTGTGCCATTGAAAACGTCGACCCGATGGGCGTTCACACTGGCGACAGCATTACCGTCGCGCCGGCGCAAACACTGACGGATAAGGAATATCAAATTCTGCGTAACGCATCGATCGCCGTACTTCGCGAAATCGGTGTTGAGACTGGCGGATCTAATGTTCAGTTTGGCATTAACCCAGACGATGGTCGGGTGGTGGTGATTGAAATGAACCCTCGCGTGTCTCGGTCTTCGGCATTGGCTTCGAAGGCGACGGGATTCCCAATTGCGAAAATCGCCGCAAAACTCGCGGTGGGTTACACCCTTGATGAACTGGAAAATGACATAACCGGCGGAGTTACGCCGGCCTCCTTTGAGCCCAGCATTGACTATGTCGTCACCAAGATCCCACGGTTTACGTTTGAAAAATTCCCCCAAGCAGACGCTAGATTAACAACGCAGATGAAGTCTGTTGGTGAAGTGATGGCCATAGGCTGCACGTTCCAGGAATCTCTACAAAAGGCGCTCAGAGGTCTGGAAATCGGCATGGTGGGTTTCGATCCGGTGCTTGATACAAAAGATTCCGAATGGCGCAGCGTGTTGAAGAGAGAATTGGCCACACCGAGCACACTAAGACTCTGGCACGTGGCCGATGCCTTTCGCGTGGGTTTTTCGCTGGAGGACATATTCGAGCTAACCAAGATTGATCCTTGGTTTTTGGCAGAGATAGAGGACATTGTTGCCGAAGAATCGCTCCTTAGCGAACAATCCTATACCGACCTCGGCGAGCAGGCATGGCGACGGGCGAAGCGAAAGGGTTTCTCTGATGCCCGATTGGCGCAACTACTGGGATGCTCAGAAGCGCAGGTTCGTAACGCTCGTGAAGCAGTAGATGTTAAACCCGCCTATCGCCGAGTAGATACCTGCGCAGCAGAGTTTCCCGCAAACAGCGCCTATATGTACTCAACCTACGAAGAAGAGTGCGAAGCGCACCCGACGGACCGACAAAAGATCATGGTGTTGGGTGGCGGGCCTAACCGCATTGGCCAAGGAATTGAGTTTGATTATTGCTGCGTGCATGCAGCACTTGCGATGCGCGAAGACGGTTATGAAACCATCATGGTGAACTGTAATCCGGAAACAGTCTCTACCGACTATGACACCTCGGACCGTTTGTACTTTGAGCCGGTGACCCTTGAGGATGTCCTTGCCATTGTCGACGTAGAAAGGCCTACCGGAGTTATTGTGCAGTTTGGCGGTCAGACACCACTCAAGCTTGCAGATGATCTGGCCCGACTCGGCGTACCGATTATCGGCACCAGTCCGGATGCCATCGATCGGGCGGAAGATCGAGAGCGCTTTCAGCAGTTGGTTGAAAAACTGGGCTTACGCCAACCATCAAATCGCGTGGCCTCCAATGCCGAGCAGGGTGTGCAGCGCGCTGCAGAGATAGGTTATCCACTCATTGTCCGGCCTTCCTACGTGCTCGGTGGGCGCGCCATGGAGTTGGTCTATAACGAAGACGAGCTGCGCCAATATATGCAAAGCGCAGTAGACGTTTCCAATGATTCTCCCGTCTTGCTGGATCGTTTTTTGGATCAAGCGGTAGAAGTGGATGTGGATGCGGTGTCTGACGGAGAGCAAGTCGTCATCGGCGGCATCATGCAGCATATCGAGCAGGCCGGCGTGCACTCTGGAGATTCCGCATGCTCGTTACCACCCTATAATCTGCCCATGGCCATTCAAGACCGCATTCGCGAACAAGTTAAGGCGCTGGCGCTTGAACTTAACGTGATCGGCTTGATGAACGTTCAAATGGCAGTGCAGGGTGAGGACGTATTTGTGCTCGAGGTCAATCCACGTGCTTCTCGCACTGTACCCTTCGTTTCCAAGTGTATTGGTCACTCGCTGGCGAAGATTGCCGCGCGCTGTATGGCGGGTAAAAAACTGTCTGAACTTGGCTTTACCGACGAGGTCATACCCCAATTTGTTCACGTAAAAGAGTCGGTCTTCCCGTTCAATAAATTTATTGGTGTTGACCCTATTTTAGGTCCAGAGATGAAGTCGACTGGAGAAGTCATGGGTGTGGGTGAGACCTTTGGGGAAGCATTTTCAAAAGCCTCACTCGGGGCCGGTGAGCGTCTGCCCCAGCGGGGGCGTGCTTTTATGAGCGTCAAAGACTCGGACAAAATCGGTGCAATTGAAGTAGGCCGAAGCTTGATCGAGCTGGGATTCAAGTTGGTCGCGACCCGCGGCACTGCCCGTGAATTACTCAATGCTGGTTTGAAATGTGAACAAGTCGACAAGGTAAATGAGGGCCGGCCTGATGTATCGGATATGCTTAAGAACGAGCAAATTGATTTGATCATCAACACCACAGAGGGCAGGCAGTCCATTGCCGACTCAGCGATCATACGACGCCTGGCGCTGCTCAATAAGGTCTGCTACACGACCACGTTGACCGGTGGTGAGGCGTTCTGTATCGCAATCCGACAAGGCATTGGGGATCAAGTCACCAGTCTTCAGCAACTGCACAGTGCGCTAGCGCACTAGGGGGCCTTCTATGCCAAATCCGATGACAGTTAAGGGCGCGGAGGATCTGCGTGGAGAACTCGCTCACCGTAAGGGGGCGCTGCGACAAGAAATTTCTGAGGCGATTGCCGAGGCTAGGGCCCATGGTGACCTAAAAGAAAATGCGGAGTATCACGCGGCGAGAGAACAGCAAAGTTTTAACGAGGGTCGAATCCAAGAAATCGAGTCGCGCTTGGCTGACGCTCAGATCATTGATATCAGTAAAATCGCGCCCTCGGGGAAAGTGATTTTTGGTACCACTGTGACGCTGATCGCCTGCGACACGCAAGAGACGATTCGCTATCACATCGTCGGCGAGGACGAGGCAGACCTTAAGCAAAACAAAATATCGGTTCTATCGCCCATTGCGCGAGCCTTGATCGGCAAGATGGAGGACGACGTGGTGAATGTGGTGACCCCGGGCGGCGAGCGCGAGTTTGAGGTTTCCGCAGTGGAGCATCTGGGATAAGAGCTGGGATTCGACCTTGTGCCCGATTCTAAAGACCCCGTGGGTCGTGATTTTGCTGACCTAGATCCGGCTGGTCTAGATCCGGCTGGTCTAGATCCGGCTGGTCTAGATCTTACTGGCCCAAGTACCGAGCGATATTGGACAACTTAGGGTTGGCCTTGGGGTTGTGGCGATAAAGCACCGCTACTTTGCCTATCTGCTGTAAGACCGTCGATGACGTGGCCTGGGCCAAGGCGGTTGCGACCGCGCCACGACTTGTGCGATCCGGGCTAAACACTTTGACTTTAATCAGCTCGTGATCGCTCAATGCACGCTCTGTTTCTTCGATAATGCCATCAGTGATGCCTCGCTCGCTCACGGCGACAACAGGATCTAGGTGGTGGGCAACGCCGCGTAGCGACTTCTTCAATTGGGTGTTCAAATTGGGTGTCTGCATTGGGGTATCCTACCGGCAGCAGCTGGCAAACTGCCAGCAACCATTAACAGCAAATCGGAATCGGTTATGGTCAAGCGCAGTAAGTCCAGTGAGCGTTGGTTGCAGCGCCAGCGCAAAGACTATTTCGTGCGACAAGCGCAAGATGGCGGCCACATCTCGCGAGCGCACTACAAACTTGAGCAGATCGATCAGCGCTATCGAATCATAAAACCTGGCCAACGCGTGCTGGAACTTGGCGCGGCCCCGGGTGGTTGGACACACTACCTCGAAAATAAACTGCGTAGCGGAACGCTTATTGCCATCGACCCTCTTCCGATTACCTGCGGTCAGAACACCCAGGTTATTGAAGGCATGGCTGGTGACGAGGCCGTTGATAAAGAAATCGCTGACATATTGGACGGAGCGCAACTCGACCTTGTTTTATCGGATATGGCCCCCAACATTTCAGGCATACGCACAGTAGACCAAGCGCGAGCGATGGATCTGGCAGATACCTGCTTAGAATACTGCCAGCGTTGGTTACGTCCTGGGGGCGCGATGACGATTAAGTCCTTCCAAGGAGAAGGTCTAGATGCGTGGGTTGCGACTCTTAAAAAGTCTTTTGACAAGGTGAATGTGACCAAGCCAAAAGCGTCGCGATCCGAGTCGAGAGAAGTGTTTGTTGTCGCCCTTGGCTTCGGTGATTAGATCTTGGTTAGATAATCAGACATCAGCGGGCTTGGACATTTTCTCGCAGTGTGAAAATCTCGTGTAACCTGTTCAAGCTGTCATTAACGCTAAGAACGTAGCAGTGATGCTACCGTCGTACACTAAAATGGAGATAGCACGCGCAGGCGTCTTATCGTACTAAAAGTAAAAATTTTGCTGGGTCATCGCTCTGCGGCGCGATTTCTCAACAAAATAGAACGAGGAAATTCCGGTGTCGGATATGGGAAAAAATGTAGTTCTCTGGTTGGTGATCTTGGCCGTTCTTTTGACGGTTTTCAGCAACTTCAATGTCGATTCGCAGAACCCGCCTGTTAAGTACTCGGAGTTTTTGCGCTCGGTGGAGCAAGGCCAAGTCAACGAGGTGACGATTCAGGGCAACCGCATATATGCCACGGATCGCACAGGCAGCCGTTATACCGTCACCGGGTTCGACAACGATCCAGGGCTCGTAAGCGAACTCCGTGATCGGGGCATTGACTTTCAGTTTTTGGAAGAGGAAGGCCAAAGCGTCTGGACTCAGCTGCTATTAGCGAGTTTCCCAATCTTGATCATCCTAGCTGTCGCGATGTTTTTCATGCGCCAGATGCAGGGCGGCAGTGGCGGCCGCGGCGGCCCGATGTCGTTTGGTCGAAGCAAGGCAAAGCTACTTTCAGAGGATCAGATTCAAACCACTTTTGCCGATGTCGCCGGTGTTGATGAGGCAAAAGAAGACGTCCAGGAACTCGTGGAGTTTTTGCGAGATCCCGGCAAATTCCAGCGCTTAGGTGGGCATATACCGCGTGGCGTGCTGATGGTCGGACAGCCCGGAACAGGCAAAACACTCTTGGCCAAGGCGATCGCCGGAGAGGCCAAGGTGCCATTCTTCTCAATATCCGGCTCTGACTTTGTTGAAATGTTTGTCGGGGTTGGTGCTTCACGTGTTCGCGATATGTTTGAGCAGGCGAAAAAGCAGGCTCCCTGCATTATCTTCATCGACGAAATCGATGCGGTGGGCCGGCATCGCGGCGCGGGTCTTGGTGGCGGCCACGATGAGCGGGAACAAACACTGAATCAGCTGCTGGTCGAAATGGACGGTTTCGAGGGTAACGACGGCATTATTGTCATCGCAGCAACGAACCGTCCTGACGTCCTAGACCCAGCGCTGTTGCGACCCGGTCGTTTTGACCGTCAGGTGGTTGTTGGACTGCCTGACATCCGAGGCAGAGAGCAAATAACCAAGGTACATATGCGAAAAGTGCCCTTGGCGGACGATGTCGACGCGAGCATTATCGCACGTGGCACGCCGGGATTTTCTGGTGCGGATCTGGCGAACCTAGTTAACGAGGCCGCTTTGTTCGCTGCCCGCGGCGGTAAGCGCCTAGTCAGCATGGAAGAGTTCGATAAGGCCAAGGACAAAATCATGATGGGCGCTGAGCGCAAATCCATGGTGATGTCTGAGAAAGAAAAGCGAAATACGGCCTACCATGAAGCGGGCCACGCGATTGTTGGCAGGCTAATGCCGGATCACGATCCGGTATACAAGGTGACGATTATTCCTCGCGGGCGCGCGCTGGGCGTCACCATGTTCTTACCCGAAGAGGATCGCTATAGCATGAGCGCGCAGGGTATTCGTTCACAAATTGCTAGTCTGTTTGGCGGACGGATCGCCGAGGAAATTACCCTGGGTGCCGAACATGTGACAACGGGTGCCTCAAACGACATTGAGCGCGCAACGAGCCTAGCTCGCAGTATGGTCACAAAGTGGGGTCTCTCGGAGAAGCTTGGCCCGTTGATGTACGACGAAGACGACGGCGAGGTGTTCCTGGGTATGTCGGCGGGTGCCAAACCCAAGGCCCATTCTCCTGAAACGGCCTACGCGATTGATCAAGAAGTGCGCCAGATCGTCGATGACTGCTATGGCACGGCAAAGAACTTGTTGACGGAAAACATCGACAAATTGCACACGATGGCAGATGCACTGATGGAATTCGAAACGCTTTCCTCGGATCAACTCGATGACATTATGGCGGGCGGCAAGCCTCGTCATCCTACTGAGCCACCTTCCAAGCCGGGATCCGGAGCCACGGATGCAGAGCAGGGATCTCCGATTGGCGGGCCGGCGGAGGAGACCTGATTGGCGAAAAGCTGATCGGCTCTTGATAGTACCCCCAGCAGTCCGAGTCCTTCACTGCGGCGACCGAGCGTTATCGTTCGAAACGCCGCAGCTGATGGGCGTACTGAACATTACCCCAGATTCTTTTTCCGATGGCGGCACGCTGTTTCAGGGTGGCTCAGTCGCCCTCGACCTGGTTCGAGAACAGGCGCTTGCCATGGTCGAAAGCGGCGCGACGATCCTTGATATTGGCGGGGAAAGCAGTCGCCCCGGCGCTCAGGCGGTAAACCCGACGGAGGAACAACGCCGAGTATTGCCGGTGCTTGAAGCCTTGGCAGACCTTAAGGTGGTCTTATCCGTGGACACCTATCATAGTGAAACCGTGCGCGCCGCGATTAGTCATGGCGCAGGCATGATCAATGACATCACTGGTGGACGAGATCCTGAGGTAGTGGCTGCCGTCGCAGAAGGTGAGGTGGCCTATGCGCTAATGCATATGCAGGGTTCGCCGCAAACAATGCAGCTAGCGCCAGGCTATCAAGACGTGGTTGCCGAAGTGACGGCTTATTTGCACGATCGATTTGCATCCTGTCGAGCCGCTGGCATTAGGGCAGACCGCCTCTTAGTCGATCCGGGATTTGGTTTTGGCAAAACCCTTGAACACAATTTGGAGCTGCTTAGATCCTTGTCGAATGTGCGAGTGGAGGACTGTCCGATTTTAGTTGGCCTTTCGCGCAAGACAATGATCGGCAAAATGACAGGCCAGTCTGTAGATGCGCGGTTATCCGGCAGTCTTGCGGCGATGCTGCTTGCCTTGCAAAACGGTGCGGATCTGGTGCGCGTGCACGATGTGGCAGAGAGTATGGACGTCCTTCGTGTTTGGAGCGCCTACAGCGTGCAGGACTAGGAGATCTGGGCAATCCTTGTCCGCGAGCTGGCTTTATTCTGTGTCCTTAGTATCCTTGGCAAATCTGGCGGTCCCGGGATAGTGCGAATCGCTCATGATCATCAAAAGCAGCGATTTCGGACAAAACATGACGCAAAAGCACTTTGGCACGGACGGCATTCGGGGGCGAGTTGGCGAAGAGAAAATTACGCCAGAATTCTGCCTGCGCCTGAGCTGGGCAATCGGCAAGGTGTTTGGTCAACAAGACCGGCGGCCCCATATTGTCATCGGTAAGGATACGCGTATCTCCGGCTATATGCTGGAGTCTGTTTTGCAGTCAGGCTTTGTTTCAGCGGGAGCGGATGTGAGCCTCCTAGGCCCCATACCAACCCCGGCGATTGCCTACCTCACACGCACGGTGAGCGCCGATGTTGGCGTCGTGATCAGTGCCTCCCACAATCCTTTTTACGATAACGGAATCAAGCTGTTCGACGGAGCAGGGAACAAACTTGGCGACGCCTTAGAACAACAAATTGAAGCGATGATTGATGCACCGATGGTCTGTCAGGATTCGGAGAACTTAGGCAAGGCGAAGAGAATCGCTGATGCGACGGGTCGATATGTGGAGTTTTGCAAAAACTCGGTGCCCAAGGGCTTCAGCTTGCGCGGTATGAAAATCGTGCTGGACTGCGCTCACGGAGCAACCTATCAGGTGGCACCGCAAGTATTTTCTGAGCTAGGTGCGGAAGTAGTGGTCATGGCTGCAGATCCCGATGGCTTCAACATCAACAAGAACTGCGGCTCTACTCACCCAGAGCAATTGCAGCAGCGCGTGATCGAAGAGGCGGCAGACATCGGTATTGCCTTTGACGGCGATGGCGACCGTCTGGTCATGGTGAACGCCAGTGGCGAACTTTTAGACGGAGACCATTTGCTCTATGTGATCACGCAAAATCGTCTAGCAAGGGAAGCAATGCATGGCGGCGTTGTGGGCACCGTCATGTCGAATCTTGGATTGGAACAAGCGTTGAAGGAACTTGCAGTGCCGTTTTTGCGGGCGCAGGTTGGTGATCGACACATCATGGAAGCACTGCATCAGCGTCAGTGGGTGCTGGGTGGCGAGCCGTCAGGCCATATTCTCACCCTCGATCTTTGCAGTACCGGCGACGCTATCGTGGCCGGACTGCAAGTGCTGCTCGCCATGCAGGATGCTGGCGTGAGTTTGCAAGATCTTGCCTCAGGATTGACCAAGGCACCCCAGGTGCTTGTAAACGTCGTTGTGAATTCGCCTGCAGAGATCAGTCGCCATCCTGACATGCTTGAGGCGACGGCCAGTTACGAACACGAACTTGCTGATCGGGGCCGCATTTTGGTGCGACCCTCGGGAACAGAGCCACTGCTGCGCATTATGGTTGAGGGTGAAGACGAAAGCGAAGTCACACGTATCGCTGACGATCTGGCGGAACATGCCAAGAGCATCGAGGCCGCTTAGTATTCTCGACACTTTCAATGCCTCCCATGCTCACCCTGAGTGGGTTTGGCATCATTTAAGGTAAGCAATGAATCAACCTTCGGGCCTTATCGCTCGTTTACGCGGCGATTGGCCATTTCCTGCTGGAAAGAGCCCGGTTTTCTACGGCTGGATAATCGCTGGCCTTTCAACGCTTGGCTTTTTGTTCAGCGTGCCAGGTCAAACCATGGGCATGGCAGTATTTGCCGATGCCTTTATCGAGGTGACGGGGCTGAGTAGAACCGAACTTTCCTTGGCCTATATGTTCGGTACCATCGCCAGCGCATTTTTTCTGACCCGGGCTGGCCGTCTGTTTGATGCCTATGGCGCGAGAATTGTGCTGATTTTGGCGGCTCTGATCTTGGGGGCTTCCATATTGTTCTTATCCGTGGTGGACCGAGCCAGCGAATACTTGGCGATCTTGGTTGGCATTGATAGCTCGGTGATCGCCTTTTTGCTAATGGTAGCCAGCTATTTTGGCGTTCGGTTCAGTGGACAAGGTGTAATGACCAGCGCAAGCCGCAACGTCTTGCTGCTTTGGTTCGAACGGCGCCGGGGCCTGGTGTCAGGAGTGAGAGGTGTTTTTGTCTCCCTCGGTTTTTCCCTGGCGCCGCTGCTGTTGGCGATGCTGATCGATCAATGGCAATGGCGCGCGGCGCTGTGGTGGCTTGCCTTGATTGTCGGGCCAGTATTTGCGCTGCTCTGTATTGTATTGGTAAGAGATAGACCCGAGGTCTGTGGCTTGCAGGTCGATAACCAGCCTGTAGCGTCTTTCGCGCAGGAGCGGCGCGCCCCACAATATAGTTACAGTCTGCAGCAGGTGAGACGCAATATTGTCTTTTGGCTGTACTCGCTTGGACTGTCTATCCACGCACTCTTTGGTACCGCGGTCACCTTTCACATTGTCGCCATTTTTGCTGAGGCGGGCAGGTCAAGAGAGGAGGCTTTTGCCTACTTTATTCCCCAGGCTGTCGTGTCGGTAGCCACTAACCTCAGTGCCAGCGCCTTGGCCGACTATGCGCGCCTTAAACCGTTCTTGTTGGTGATGCTCGTAAGCTTCACTCTCGGTGCTGTTGGACTGATTTATCTGCAGCATCAGATCGGTTACTGGGCCTTGGTTCTAGGCTTCGGCGTTGGAGGTGGTCTTTGGGGAATGTTGGCGAACTTGGCCTTTATTCGTCACTACGGGCCAAAACATCTGGGTGAAATCAGTGGACTCAATACCTCACTGACTGTGTTTGCTAGTGCTATAGGCCCTTTGCTGTTTAGCGTTGCCTACGATGTTTCGGGCACCTTTACGGCAGGCCCAATGCTGTGCATTGCGGGCTTACTGGCGTTGACCCTGGTTTCGGCCGTGATTAAACAGCCGTTAGATATTGCGCCAGGACGCTGATTTGGTCCATGCGAGGCTTAATCTTGTTTAAACCTGTACTTCGCGCAATGTGCTACTGGATTGCGAAATAGAAATATTGGCAATAAATAAGCCACCGTATAGTATTGCGCGCCCTAAAGTGCTGGGGTGTCGATGACAAACCGTTTAGTCATTGCGAATTGGAAAATGAATGGCAATTTAGCCTTTGCAAAGGCTCTAGCTTCATCTTTGCCATCATCGAGCAACGTTCAAACCGTTGTGGTGCCTCCGGCTGTTTATGCGCACCGTTTGGTAGAGCTGTCAGAGGGCGCCTATGAAGTTGGTTTGCAGAACGTGGGCAGATATGGATCCGGAGCGCATACCGGAGAGATATCGGCTGAGATGGCTCGCGATGTGG